>JAZNEA010000035.1:0-33875 GCA_045588325.1 Clostridia bacterium | reverse complement strand
CAACAATTGCTATGAGAATCAAATCAAAAATCAGGCTCATTAGAATCTCCTCTTATCTACAGTGGTTCTATAAATCAGCAGGTAACTGTCCCTGTACAGGACAGCATCTGTAATCCTGTTGGTGTCCGCAGAGAATGATGTTTGGACCTTGCCGGAATAATCATAAATAACAGCTCCCGTGCCTATGACAGCGCATATGTTGCCATCCAGTGCTGTGAGGCTCTGGGCTGCCAAGTCCGTCTCAAAATAGCTGCTCTGCCCCTGCTTGCTAAAAATATAAATCCTATTTGTGTAGCTGTTGCCCTCACTCACCTGGGCTGACACGATTATGTCTCCCTCCGGGGATTGGGTCACAGCATGAATGCCGGATACCTGTATGTCCGAAATTGGTTTGCGCCCAATTCCAATGTGGATAATCCTGTTATCTGCTACCGCCACCATGGTGCCATTCTGTGCAAAGATGCAATTGGCTATAAGGACTCCAGGATAGCTCTCCATGGCATAGGATGATACCTCTCCAATATTGTTATATTCCAGATAACTGGAGGCCTGCAGATCGCCCAGCGAAACCCTATTGATACAATAGTAGCTGTTGTCCGGAGAAACTCCTGCCCAAACAACGGCATCATTCTGAATATATCTAGTGGAAACTGCGCGTCCCTGCTGGTCATAAATGGCTACTGCTGACATGTAGTTATCTGACTCCAAGACAAAGGCCATATATCCGCCGTATCCTACTGTAGCGACCAGCACGGGGTCAGGCAAACTGATGGTAATAACCTGTGCCTCAGTAACCAGGTATGCCTCCTGGCCACCCATGTTGTACACCAGCATATACTCGCCGGCCCTATGGATACGGCTATCATCCATATCTATGCGCGTCTCGCCAGCAATAACACCTGTGGTAGAATAGCGCACAATGCTGTTGTTGCTGACCTTATATAATGTCTCTCCCAGGCTAACGAATTGATCACTGTCATCGGGATACTCGTTTTGCACGAAACCCTCAACAAAATCTGCCTCCAGGTACTTCTCGGGATTGAGAATATTCTCAAACTCTGAAAGGTGTCCTGTGAATAATGCAGTAAGGGCCTCCTTATAATCTGCGCCTATTCCTTTACAATAAATGTACAAGCTGGCAAAGGCCACCAATATCAGCAACAAAAGGCATACCAAAATCTGGCGTACTCTCTTGAGCGCCTGGCTCCTGGCCTGTCTTGCCTGGTATTTGGATTGTATACTCTGTCTATTCTCTGATTCCATTGAAAAAACCATCCACTATTGCCGAAGACTCCTCGGCCATTATGTCATCATAAATCTCCAACCTGCCTGCATTGATGCCGGAAGTATAAATGTTTGTCACGGATTTGCAGGCTCCTGCAACAGGGTCTCCACATCCATAAAACAATCTGCCCATTCTGGATGCAATAATTGCCCCGATGCACATCGGACATGGCTCCATGGTTACGAACATGTCACACCCAGTTAGACGCCAATCCCCTAACACTTGTTCTGCCTGCCGTATTGCGTTGATCTCCGCGTGTCCCGTAATGTCGCTGTCTCGCTCGCGGGTATTGTGTCCCCTGGCAATAATCTTGCCGTCCTTGACCACAACTGCTCCCACCGGAATCTCGCCTATCTTGGCTGCCATACGGGCCTGTTCCAATGCGGCCTCCATGTTTTCTACAAGGTACTGATTGTATCTCATTTGATCAAACCCTTTTGTTTAAGGCTGGCCTCGTATGCCACCATGGTTGTTGCAAATCCTACGTTCAAGGAGTCACACTGTCCAAACATTGGGATTTTGATGTTCACGTGGGGCACATCGCACTGGTTCCAAATGTCTGAAATACCCTTAATCTCATTGCCTGCTACAATGGCTGCTCTGCCCTGATAACTTTCCTCGTAGTGCCAGTGGGCTGACTTGAGATTGGTCACATACAGGGTGAATCCCTTCGCCCCCAGCCACTGGATGCACTCGTCAACGTCCATGTTAATGACTGGAAGTGTCAGGCTGCCGCCTAGGCTGGCCTTAATCACTCGATGTTGTGACAGTGGAACCTTGGTGTTAACAGAAATGACCGCATCGCATCCTGCAGCTTCTGCAGAACGAATAATTGTTCCAATATTGCCAGGCTTGTCCAGACCATCTGCAATTATGATCAGGTTATTATCCTTAAGTTCGATATCCTCTACTGTGCGAACAGGATAGTCAGCCACAACGAAAAATCCCTCTGTGCTGTCGCGATCTGTCATACGGGCGCATAGCTTGTCGCTGGCATAGCAACTCTCATCTGCAATGCGAATAAACCCCTTAACCAGCTCCAAATCCTGCTCAGTGCGGATGTATTCCGGACAAAAACAGAACATGCGCACGCGAATGCCCATCTGCACAATCCTGTGATAACCCCACAGTCCCTCAATAACAAATATGCTCTTGTCCTTGTGCTTGAGAGAAATCATGTCCTTAATCAGGTGAAACTGGTCGCTCTTTGGACCAATGGAAATGATCTCGTGCCCCTCAAAGCTCCTGGGAAATGTCTGGAACTGATTCTGCATCCTATCCTCCCGATGCCATGTCGATAATAATGTAGTTTATATCAAATAAGTATATGGTGCAAGGACACTTGTGTACAAAAAAAGGACTCTAACTAGTAGAGTCCTCATGGTAGCGGCAGTCGGATTTGAACCAACGACACTGCGGGTATGAACCGCATGCTCTAGCCAACTGAGCTATACCGCCAAGCGCGGATTAAATAGTAGCACAGACAACAGTTGATGTCAACGGCTATTTTTGAGCTAAGAGATAAGAGTTAACAGATAACAAAGTTGGTTAGCGAATAGTTGGTCAGCTATAAACTTGCCAATTTTTTTCACTTTTCACTCTTAACTCTTAACTGCACTTTTCACTCTTAGTTATTAGCTGAACTAAAACCTAATGCTGGCAATCTCATCTATTTCCAGGCGGATTTCCTTTTCAATACGCTGAATATCTCTGCGGATATCCTCAGCTGTCTCCACATGAGGCTTGCGATTATGGTTGCCACGATCATGTCTGTTCTTGCGGGAATCGTTCTGATTGCCACGATTTCCCTGCCTCTGCTTGTGCTGATTATTTCCCTGCTGGTTCTGCTGAGGCTTTGCCTGGTTTTGCTGAACCTGCTGAGGCTGCTGGGCCTTAGGCTGATGATGTTGCTGAGCCTGTGGCTGATTGTTTCCCTGCTGGTTCTGCTGATTCTGCTGGTTTTGCTGGCTCTGTTGATTCTGCTGGGGTTTAGCAGAGGAATGATGCCTTCTGTGGTAATTCTTCTTGCCCTCTGACTTTGGCTTTGCCGCAGACGCGTTCTGGGCCTTTAATTCACTCATGTGTAGTCTTACTCCTTAAAAAAGTATTGTCTCCATTCTCGGTTTCGTACCTGATGTAATCCCAGTCAGGAGACTGAATAATCCTGGCTCTGCCTGTGTCGGCCAGATGCCTGTATGCCAGTTCCAGAAGTTCACCCTTGGTCATATGGTTTTCTACCAAATCGTCAAAGGCTCTCTCCTCATATATTGACTCTGCCTTGGCATACAAAAACGACTGTTTCCCAGGCGTCTCATTGAGATAATCCAACGTAGGAGATGTTCCAGGCACTAGACATACCGGTCTATAGTACTGTCCTAACCTATAATCGGTGATAGGTATTACGCTCTGTCTAAACAGCTCCGGCAGGCAATCTGGGGCATTTGCAGACTTGCTATAATATGCACCCTCAGCAATATAGCAAGAATCCAATGCAACTTCAACAGCAACAACTACCCAACCGTCACAATTATATCCTGGGCAATCCTGGGGACTAAGGTAAACCTTAACGTATTGCCTGGTGCATCCGTCAATCTCCACCAGAGCGCAATTCTCTCCAACAGGTGTTAATCCCACCTGGCGAAAATAGTCCAGTTCCCCTTGTCTAACACAGGCGTACAGTGTCATTGCTCGTCGCTCCTCCTGTATTCCAGCGGGGTCATGCCTGTGAACTTTCTGAACATTTCGTTGAACCTCTGCTGATTCGAGAATCCCACAGCAGTTGCAATATCTCGAACCTTCATATTTGTAGTACGCAACATATCTTTGGCATTGTCGATACGAACCTTCAGCAAGTAGTTGATGGGGCTCATACCTGTCTCCTCGCGGAAGACTCGGATAAAGTAGCTGGGGCTCAGGAATACCTTGCTGGCAATAGTTGTCAGATCCAACTCGCGCTCAAAATTGTTGCGTATGTAGCTCTCAGAAATGCGGATTAACTCCTTAACCTTCTGACCACCGGCTCTGGAAATGCTGTTCTGATATTCTGTCTTGAGAATGCGAGATACCAGTATAAACAACTCCTGCATCAGCAATCTCTGCATTTCGTCGGACAAATCCTCGCCCGTGTCTGCCTGCTCCTCGATAATGCGGTTCATGCAGGTGATAATATCGTTCTTTTGACGAACCTTAACAGAAATAGCCGGTTCTCCATCGCCCTTGCTGATATACCCCAGGAACTCCTTAGCGGACTGGGACTCAACAGTACTGCCAAAATTATCTGCAAAAGAGAAGTACACCAAAACCAAATCGCATATGTTGCGGTCATCGGATAAAAACCTATGAGGCGTGTGTGGCCTGATTACTACCAGGTCATTGGGTCCTACATCAATGTGGCTCTTGCCGAATTCAAAGACACCTGTTCCTGATTTGACATATACCATCTCAAATGAATCGTGGGTTCCGCCTGTGCTCTTTTCGTCCTTTACGAACATCTTTTTTACGGCACTAACCACAAAAGGCATTGATGCTGTATTAATCACGTTTTCCATACATTTCCTCGTTTCTTTTTAGTAGACTCTGCCAAGAAGCTTATCCTCGCTGAATCTCTTAACGTTGTCACAATATCTTGCAAGAGCTCTAAGACCCTCTACCAAATCCAATCCTCTGGCCATGTAGTAGTTCCAGCTGGACTGTCTGTTTGTCTCAAACCATACCTCTTCGCCTCTCATCAGATCCTGCTCGCAACAGTCGGCCATCTCCAGCAGAGGCAAAATATCTGCCTTTGCGTGATCTCTGTAGACATATTTCTCGCTCCTGAGGAGGGCAATCTTCTCAAGAGATGCAAGGGTTCTGCGGATATCAAAGAGGAATACTCCGTATGTCTGCTGGTTTCTGACGGGCTCAAGGGATGAGAAATACTCCAGGCTATCCTTTAGCAGTTCAACCAAACCTACCGTTGCATTCTTGAGCTCCTGGTCCATGTTGCGGAAACAGGGGGCATACAGTGTGTTCAGAATCTGCATTCCCACATGGGTGATCTCGTTGTAGCTATCGTAGGAATGAGCAGATACCTCAGGCTTTCTGCGGCTGAAAATAGTGATGTCATAATCGATCAACTCATTGAACTTGTCGATATCTACCTCTATGCCGAACAGGATTGCAAAGAAAGCTGCCACGCCGTCTGCAAATGTGTATGTGCTGTCGGATCTCCATGAGAAGTTAGCTCCTGCGTAATTACCGAACCAGTTCTCCTCTCTGAAGCATAATCCGCCATCGCCCCATGAGGACATGATCATTCCCTTTGCTGCAGGGCCTGCCTGGCGTGCCATTTCCTGTGCGTTCAGCCAGGAGAGTCTGTAGTCTGGCAATGCTCTGTTGTAGGACATTGTAGCTGGAGATACATAGAATGGGCTGCCGTTGTCCTTTAGCTGCTGGATGCCCTTGTAGAATCCGCGAACCGCATAGTCCCAGAACACAAAGCCAACATTGGAAGAAATGTCGTTGATTGCCTCGAATGGCAGTTCGTGATCTCCCCATACTGGAGTAAACATGTCAGAGTACATGAGAGGCTTAATCCCCTTGCTCTCCAGGTACTCGCATACGAACTTGTAGTGGGAGCAATACAGCTCTGTGGCCTTCTCTCTGCCAAGGGAGCGGAAGTAATCCACAACCTCGTCTCCACCTACATGAATTGTGTCAATAGGTGCAAAGGTCTCGATAACCTCGTCCAAAATATTCTTGACCATCTCCCTTGTCTTGGGCACGCGGGTGTCCAAAGCGTTGGATGGTGCTGCATTTGGGTCATCTCCGTGGTGGAGCATAACATCGCTGAAACATGACAACTTGCCGTTGCGGTCCCAGTGTCCCAAAACGTTGATAATGGGAATAATCTTAACATAATAACCCTGAGCATACTTGACCAGCTCCTTGAACTCTGCCTTTGGAACAGGATCTGTATACATTCCAGACTCTGGAACAGACTCGAACTGCATGCTGTCCTCGATGTATGGCATGTAGATATTGCCCTTAATGTATGCGATGCGGCGAACGATCTTTTTGAAATCATCCAGTGTGGAAATCATTCCTCTGGAAATATCATCAGAGAACGCTCTCTCTACCATGTCTGGCTTGTCGTGAATGTTGCACTGCTCGATGCAGCCGCCGTTAAGCTTTGCCAGCTGATCAAGGGTGCAAACTGCATAATAGGCACCAGGTGCGCCTCCGGCTGTGACCTCTATGGTCTCGACTCCCACTGAAATGGTATATTCATCCTGGCCAAATGCATCCGAATATGTAAGGTTAATGGCCTTGGCGCCTGTCTCAAGCAGCTCGCAAGCCTTTGGAATCTGGTCGCAGTAGTAGGGAGACAGTCCGTAATCTGCGAGGCATACCTTGGCAGCATCGGGGACAATGGTTAAGCTCTTAATCTCGGGAATGATATTAATGTTCATATGTTCCTCCTATTTCAGACCGTCATAAATGCAGCCTGTATATGTACAAAAGTTATCTATAGACAAACCATGCTTACCCCTGCAAACATGCATTGTCATGGGATAGATGCCAGCGTCCACTCGGGTCTCCACCTTGGGCCATACCCTGACATGCATCCACAGATGGGGTCCCAGGGACTTGGGGCCCTCAACTACCGGTGCCTCAAAGCAGAGCAATCGCAGTTCTCCGTCACGAATTGCTGACGAGATTAGTGTAACAGTTTCTCCTGGCTTGGGCAATGGTCCATAGTAATCTGAGAAGTTAAAAAGCAACATAAATTCGTCCGAGGGATGTCTCATTACAAATCTTCCCTTGGCGCACATGCCGGAGAGGGACTCCATAGTCTCTGTCAGCTTATTAAACTTGATGTATTTGGTTTCGAAACGATAGCCTCTGCCATGGATATCACTATACCCAACAGCCTTCATCAACGAGGCAGATTCTACAAAATATCGGATTGCAGATTGGAAAATAAGATCATCTGCGGAGCAATTCTCCACATATGTAAAGACACATCCACTCAGATCCAACTGTGCCGCAGCAGCCATGGCGCCCCTCTGGGCAAAACGAAAGGCCTGAGCATGCTGGTCCTCACCTCTGACGCTCCATAGCAAGACCGGAATCCTTGTGTCTGCAAGGGCTCTGGCCACCAAAATGGGGTTGCCCTCGTCCACGTACATGATAAGCAGGGCGTCGATTCCCGCAAGCTCATCCTCACCGCAGGTCAAATAGATCTCGGCGTGCCTGTGACACATTAGTATGAGCTTGTCCACTATAGGCCTGACATTTTCATCCGGATACGCTCCCATAGGCAAATCCGGGGAGGAAATCATAAGGCCCAACCTTAATTTGGATGCCATATTAACCGTTGTTCTTCATCTCCAAAAGCTTGTTCTTAAGCTCTTCCTCCAATCTGTGAAGCTCCTTGGATGCCTCCAGTCTGGCTGTCTCTCCCTCTGCCTGCACCTGTTTAACTGAATCGATCGTCTCGATCAAGTTTGCGTTGGTGATTCGCAGAGTTTCAATATCAATAATTGCCCTTTCGCTCTCTCTTGCCACATTTACAGTACCCTCCTTAAGGAGTTCGCTGTTGTGCTTGAGCAGCTGATTGGTCATATCTGTAACAGCCTTTTGAGCCTCCACTGCCTTGTTAACATTGGACACTCCCAGGCCAATTACTATCTGGCTCTTCCACAGGGGAATTGTATTCAGTATGGAGGACTGAATTCTCTCGATGAGCTGGCTATCGTTATTTTGAATCATGCGAATCTGAGGGCCCATCTGAAGAGATACCATCCTCGTCAGAGACAGGTCGTGGATCTTCTTCTCAAAGCGTGAGATCCTTGCCTCCAAATCGTTGGCATACTGTGCATCATCCTGCAGACCGGATTCGTGGGCGCGTGCCTGAGCTGCAGGCAGTTCCCTCTCTCTCAGATCCCTGATCTTGTCGTTGCCGGCGGCGATGTATACTGTCAATTCCTTAAAATAGTCTATGTTCTGCTGATACATCCCGTCAAATGTCACCACATCCTGCATGAGCTGCTGCTTCTTTTCTTCCAGCTCTCCCACAATGTTATCGACATTTGCCTCTACGGTGTTGTACTTAGCCAGGGTTTTGTTCGTATTCTTTGTGAATCGGGAGAACCAGGACTTTTTGCCTGCTGCCTTGTCAATCTCCTTAATCTCTGCTACTAAGGATGAAAGCAAGTCGCCAATCGCCTCGGAGTCCTTGGTCTTTACCATGGCCAATATACCATCAGAAAATTCTGCAATCTGAGACTGGGCCTGGGCACCATAGGTGAGTACATCCTGTATATCGTCAATGTTTATGGACTCTGCAATGGTCTTAACCCTCTCCAACTCCTGAGAGGTGAGATTCTCGGCAACGTTTGCCTCTTCTATCTTTTCGGTATTAAGAACTTCACTCATACGACTCCTCCTGTGTTAATTTTCCTGTTGGAGAACTTTCTCCAAAACTCTGAGTTCCTTTGCTGCCTCCAATTTATCTGAGTCGATAATTGTCTGCAGGTGTGCCTTAAAGGCCCTATCCACATCCTCTAAAAGGTTGTGAACCTCCTCCATATAGCTTAGCGCATCCTCTGTCCTGACGCGATTTCGCTCCAGCTCCTCATACTTGGTCATCATCCTGTCCACTGTGGGGATATAGTAGTCCAGAAAGCTCTCGGTCTTAAAGGCACTCTGGGGCTTTTTGTTTATTTCTGTAATAATTCTATCACAAGTAAATGAAATTGACTTGAGTCTATTTTTCAGGAGACCGTTTTGAATCCTGCAGGAATGTTCATTTATCTGTCGGATGCCCATTCTGCCACTACGGGAAATGCGCTTTACATCCTCTCCCACCATGAACACAGCCCTGCTCCTGGGATTGTTTCCTATGGCTCCGAGGCCCAGGATTATAGAGGCACCTACCAATGCGCCTCCTATCCAATTGCCTAGCCACAGTCCTCCTGCGCACAGGGCTCCCCCTGCCAAAAGACCTGCTAATAATCCCTTAAAGTAGTATTTGTTCATGTTATGGCCTCCGGTCAAAACTGAATTTAGCCTGGATTAATTCCCCTGGGATGTCTGCAGATATTCTATAACTCCTGCACAAATACCCTGTGCTTCCTTTTCCACATATGTTGGATCGATGAGCTTGGAAAGTTCCTCGGCATTTGTCATAAACCCGCATTCGATCAAAATCGCAGGCATTGTTGTCTCTCTTGTAACGCACCAGTTGTCTGCAACTACTCCTACGCTGGAGATGCCTGTGGCTGCAACCATCTGATTGTGAACACTGTTAGCCAGCTTCTGTCCCAATACGTAAGCATCTGCAGTCTTCTTATCCCTGACTGTACCATCGGTGTCGGGGCCCAGAACCTTCTGGTAATAAGTCGTAAGTCCCTTTCTGCTGGTGTTGGATGTGTCAACGTTCTGGTGGATGCTGACAAACAAATCTGCATCTACTGCATTGGCCAGATATGCTGTCTCAAACAGGCCTGGGTAAATATCCGTATCTCTGGTGGTGTATACCTGATAACCCTTCTGTCTCAGCAGTTCGGTGACGCGACTTGCAATTGCCAGGTTGATAACACTTTCTCTGGCCAGAACTGAGCCTCCCTGGGGCACATAACATGCTCCCCAGTCAATACCGCCATGGCCTGCATCCACAAACACTGTAATTATATTATCCTGAGGCTTCTCGTATGCAGAAATAAGTGTCTGCTTGTAGGAACCATGTGCTGCGACTACGTAAACCATTGGCTTTTTGGACACAAATGTGACTGTCTTCTCGTTGCCACTACCTGCTGTAACGGTAATAGTCCAATACCACTGATCGTCAATTACATACTGTCCGGGAGCCAGCAAATTGCCTGCATCCTTAAAGGTGATGGTGTATGTCAGGCCATCTGCGCTGTATGCCTCGGTGTAGTTTTGTGATGTGACCTCATAGCCCTTTTCCTGGTTCTCGATAGTTACGAGATTCCACTGGGAGCTGGTGCTGTCACATGTGCCAAACAAGGTGAATATCTTGCGGTTGTTAAGGTTCGAATATGTGAAAATAGATGTGAGTTCCAGGTGATAGTATGCCTTTTCCTGCTGTACTGTGGTAATAGTAGCTCCGCTGGACAACCAGGTCTTGTCCATATACCACTTATGGCCATTGTACATAATGTAATAGCCTGAGGACTCCTCGCTGACCAGGTTAAAGTATGATCCAGGGACCAATCTGTCCAGGTTGGCATCCTCCCAGCTGATGCTACCGTTTACTATCTTGCGGATATAAATCTGGCTGTCTATAGGTCCACCAACCTGATAAAGGGTTCCCTGCTCTTTGCCATACTGAGCATTGGGAGCCAAGGTCGGTGTAGCTGTAGGTGCAGGTGTAGCAGTGGGAGCACTGACATTGTGAGTAGGTTGGCCAGATGGAAGTGTTGTTGGAGTGGCAGTAGGGGTGTTAATGGGATTGCCGTCGCTGTCCACATATATTGGCGTTGGTGTTGGTGCAGGCACGTCATTGCCAGACGGCACAAAAACAAGAACTGCCAGCAACAAGGTGATGGCTATTGCCAGGCACATAATCGCCATATTAGTTTGATTAGAAACATTTGTTTTTCTCTGTCTGTTATTTGCCATTTTTTATCCCTTTATAAATGTTTTTCCGTGGCCAGGCATGACCCTGGTACCACGTGGAATTTCTGTTCTGAGTCTGTCCAATGACCTTTGCATCTCTGTCACATCCCCACCTGGAAAATCCGTCCTGCCCCAGGAGTTCTCAAAAAGCGTATCTCCGGAAATCAGGTATCCGCCGCTCTCATCCTCCCAGTATGCACAAATGCTGCCTGGTGTATGCCCTGGAGTGTGCAATATGCGCAATTCTTGTCCGTCGCATGGGATTGTCTCACCATCCTGTACCAAAACATCGGCGGTAGAGGGCTGTAATGGCCTCCCATATGGGGCTGACAGATTAAGGTAATTGTCCTCCAATCCCTCAGCATCCAAATGATGGATGTATACTGGAGCTCCAGTCCTATTTACAAGTTCGTTAAGTGCAGAAATGTGATCAAAATGGGAATGTGTCAGCAAAACGCCTGCGACGTTGATGCCGTGGTTATCAATCAGTTCAATTATCCTCTGAGGCTGATCCCCTGGATCTACTACTATGGCCCTGTCCTGGCCTATGACGTAGCAATTTGCCTGCAGTGGTCCGACTGCAATGGTCCTGACTATCATATCAGTCTTCCAGGAGTTCGAGCGCAGAGATTATGGAGTCCTTGAGAGCTACTGCTGTATTGTACTGGAAATCCTCTTTGATAATCTGGAAGAACTCCTCGTCGTTGGATATATATCCGATCTCCGCCATGGCGGTTGGTATAGATGTGTATCTGTAGGGCGCAATGCCAACAGGAAGAATGCCTTTATTCTCTGTGCCTATAGCTGCAGGGATCTTCTCGGACAGTATCTGTGCCAATACCTTGCCATTGAGGGTGGCCGTGGAACTATCCTCCACAGAATCATATATAATCTGCGTACCCTTAAGGGATGTGTCGGTCTGGCTACTGCCAAAAGTGATGCTGATATACAAGTCTGCGTTTACAGCCTCTGCCAGGTAAATACGCTCCCATGCACCCACATATTCGTCCAAATCCCTGGAGAGATATACGGTGCAGTCCTCATCCCTCAAGAGAGAATTAGTACGCAAGGCAATATTGAGGTTAAGCTGGCAAACAGCAATGTTGCTGCGCCAACCGCCCTGGTCGTTAACTCCACCATAATATGGATCAATAAATACAACCTGCTGGTCATGGTCAGGTCTCTCATAGGCTGAGATAATAGTCTGCTTTTGCAAATTGTGGGCAACGGTGACAAATACCATAGGCACGCGACACCTGAACACCACCAACTTGTTGGTAGTGCCCTCTACGTCCTGAATAACAACGTGCTCGAACCACTGGTCGTTAATGGCATACTCTCCGGCAGTCAGCAGTCCGTTGGGATCGTCAAAATACATGCCGTAGCAGTAACCATCGTTGAAATATTCCTCTGTATAGTTCTTTTGAAGGATTTTGGTGTAATCGTCGCACTCCACAATGCTAATGCCCATGGGGCCACATTCGCCATTGATGGTGAATGCCTTACGGATGCTGCTGTTTCGATATGTCATAGGGCCTGTAATCTGCTTGCCGGAATAGGTGTCACCCGAGGAGGCCTCAAGGCCAGCCAGATAATCCTCTGCATCCGCCTTAAAGTCGTCAAACAGACCTGTGCTCTCGCTATTATAACTGGGCGGGGTCTGCTGTGGTGGAGGAGTGGGAGTACCTGTACCTCCCTGAGTAATGTCCTCGCCATTGTCCGGGGTAGCGGTAGGTGTAGGAGTGCTGCCTGCATCTGTAGTGGAGTCCTGACTCATGGGGTTCATAACTAAAACTACAACTAGCAGAACAACAATAAGAGCAGCAATTATCAATGCTACTACAGGAACCCTAATCTTACCTATATTGATATGGCGATCTAACATAAAACCTCACAAATCGTCATGCATGCAGTGTATAGACACATTCTATAACCATTTTATTCTAACACAGCAGCAAAGGCTTGTCCACAAAACGGGCTACTGCTTGATATGGACATCCAGCTGTCCGTAGGGGATGGAAATATTGTTGTCATCAAAAGCCTTCTTTACACTCTCTGTAATGTCAAACTTAACATCCCAATAATCCTCTGCATTACACCATACACGAACTGTGTAATTCAAACTATCAGCTGCCATTTCTCCCATTCTGATAAATGGAGCAGGATCCTGGTGAACCTTGGGATGTTGTGTGACCACACGTGTCAGCACCTGCACAGTCTTGGACATGTCATCATCGTAAGATGTGCCAAATACCATGTCCACTCTGCGGATAGGCTCTCTGGACATGTTAACAACAGTCTCTGAGGTCAATTTGCTATTGGGTATGATAACTCTCTTCTTATCAAGTGTGGTTAAAACTGTGTGGAACAAAGTGATCTCCGTCACCTCTCCGCTATCCTGATGATTGTCGATGAACTCTCCAACGCTAAATGGATTGAATATCAAAATCATGATGCCGCTGGCTACGTTTGACAATCCTCCCTGCAGAGCAAGACCAAGGGCGACTCCAAATGTACCCAGAACTGTCACAAAGGATGTCATGGGGATACCCATTATTGCTGCCACAGTGACAAACAAAATGACCTTAAGGGCCAGCTTAGTTGCACTATTTGTAAAGCTCTGAATCGTGGGATCCATGCGCTTGTATCCCTTAGTATTCTCAAAACACTTGGGGAACAGCTTAATCAGCTTAAGGCCAACTACTAAAACCACTATAGCTCCCAAAAGCTTAAGTCCGTATGTGATCATAAGGTTCCCAAGGGAAGCCAACAATGCCTCGATAATCTCTCTCATAATATACCTCTCAATATTATATTCTGCGACTACATATGTCGCTTAAACCACAAGAATCACAGCTAGGGGTCCTGGCTGTGCAAACTGCCCTGCCATGGTCCACCAACCTATGACACAGAGCCGAACCGTCTGCTCCTCCCAGCAGGGCCCTGACATCCATCTCAATCTTGTCAGGATTAGTATTGTCCGTAATACCCATCCTGTATAACAACCGCTTGGCATGGGTGTCTACCACCACAGCAGGTTGGCCGTAACAATCTCCAACCACCAGGTTGGCAATCTTGCGCCCCACGCCGTGTAGCTCCAGCAGCTCCTCGATGCTGTCTGGCACTATGCCCCCGTGTTTGTCCACAATGGCTCTGGCAGACATGACGATGCTGACAGGCTTGCGATTAGACAGCCCACAGGTGTGAACATACGGGAAAATGTCCTCTGGCGTAGCCTCTGCCATGGAAAAAACATCCGGATAATCGGCAAACAGTGCTGGCGTAACCTGATTGACACGCTTGTCCGTACACTGTGTAGCCAATATAGCCCCTACCAACAGTCTCCAGGGATCAGTGTGGTGATCCAATGAACACTCCGAATCCGGGTACAGCTCCAAAAGTCTGGAATATATAGCCTGTAATCTCTGCGCCTTAGTCACCTGAAACCTCCTGCAAACGAGTGAAATTATAACACTTGTTTCGTTGACTGAGCAACCCTACGAAAGTATACTATCTTTATGGGAATGAATCTTATCGTCGGCCCTTGTGGCTCAGGAAAAACACATACCTGCATCCACCAGATTTGCGGATTGACCGAGGCTAAACCCTATACGGGCAGGGTCATTTTCATAGTGCCCGAGCAGTTCTCCCTTACGGCAGAGAACATGCTGGCCGAGAGCCTTGCCGGCACTGGTGGCTTTATGGGTACAGAGGTTCTGTCCTTTACTCGTCTGGCACACTCATGCCTCCAGGAGCTTGGAGCATCATCTGCTAAACCCTTATCTACCGTGTCCAAGATGATCACATTGTCTGATATCCTGGGCCTTTTACATTCCACCGGACAACTGAACTATTACCGCAGGCAGGCAGAACGCTCCGGGTTTGCCTCCAAACTGCTGACCTTTTTCTCTGAGGCCAAGAGATATGGCGTTACACCTGCAGACTTTGAGGAGTTTGCTGCCCGTACGGACAACAGCGCCCTGCAGGCCAAGTACAACGAATTGGCACTGATATTTACGCAGTACAACTCACGCATTCAGAGCCTGGGCAAGGACGGAGACGAGGATCTGTCTCTGCTGGCGCAGGCTATCCCCAACTGCACCTCCCTCCGTGGAGCGCAGGTCTGGATCGACAGCTTTACCGATTTTTCTCCGGCTCACATGGACATAATACGTGAGCTGGCCCTGGTTTGTTCTCAGATCACTCTGACCATACCCATGGATGCCAACAATCCCGATAACCCCATGTTCAGACGTGGCAACAGCACCTGGTTGACCATCACCTCCATGTGTGACAGATACCACATTCCATACAACCTCACATCGCTGTCCCGGGATATGCGCCACGCCCCTGGATCACAGCTGGCATGGCTGCAGTCTCAGTACGGCGCCATCACACCCCAGGCATATCAAGGGCTGGACCATAGCGTTTCTATCACCTCATGTCCCGATCCATTTATGGAGTGCACCATGATTGCCGAGCATATTATGCGAGAGGTTAGCCAGGGCAACGTGCACTACGGGGACATTGCCGTTACAGCCGGTTCCCTGGAGGATTATTCCGGCATTATTCAGCCCATTTTTGAGGAATATGGCATCCCGTATTTCTTTGACAGCCTCGATAGCATTTCTTCCTCTCCATTGCCCCTCAGTCTGGTGTCCGCCCTGCATCTTGCCACGGATGGTGGCGATATTTCAGACCGACTGTTCACCCTGCTGAGAGCCGGACTTACGGACCTTTCCGACATGTCCATTGACATACTGGAGAACTATTGTATCGAGCACGGTCTCAGATTCCGCAACCAATGGACTAAGCTGGACATTGCAGAGCATCCGGAACTCCCCGATGCAGTCCCATATGTGCAGGAACTACTACGATATATCTCGGATAACTTTGGCCACCCCATGACTCCAGGCAGCTTTGCTATGGAGCTGGCTCAGTTTATCTCTAAATATTTGCTGACCAACTATCAGGCTCTGCTGGACACATTGAGCCAGGATGCAGCCTCCCATGAGTCTTCACGACGCGCTGACCAGTTCAGGCAGATCTGGTCAAAGGTCCTGCAGGTTATGGAGTCCCTCAGGTCGTGTGCAGGTGACAGAGAATATACTCCCAGGCAGCTCGTATCCCTGCTGTCCTCCGGACTGGACGCCTCACAGGTAGGATCCATCCCCACAGGCAGAGACATCGTAATAATCAGTGATATCAACCGCATGAGATCACGGAGTTTGCCCTCTGTGTACGTTATAGGAGCCAGGGATGGACAATTCCCCGGCGTTCCTTCTCCCGACGGTATTATCCCAGATAGTGAGAGGCTGGCCCTGAGTCAGATGGGCATCACGCTGGCACCCACAGCAGACCAGGTAGTATATGACAAGGATTATGAGGTCTACTATGCCCTCACCCTGTCAACTCAGAGACTCCACATCAGCTATAGTTGCAGCGATCCCCGTGGGCAAAAGCTAACCCCTGCCTATTTGCTGTCCTGGATATCCCATGCAATGGGCATAGAGATTCAGCCCTGTGAGATAACCATCTCCGGAGGCACTGCCTTCAACAGATTCATCCACTCTCTGGCATCTAATCCAGCGGTTTTCCGCCGTATTCTAGGCCATTATTCCAGGATTCCCTATGGTTCCCCGGATCCAATACCAGAGGATGGCATCTACGCCAGTTTGTGGAACACCTTTATCAAGAACCCCAGTTGCGCCAACATTCTGAGTTCCATCATCGCACAGCACCTGAGACAGCAGGGCCTTACCTCCCTGCCCCAGGGCATTAACCCTATGGCGATTATGGGACACGTCATACCAGTTACCACATTGGAGGAGTACGGCGCATGCCCATTCCGTTGCTACCTTAACAGGGTACTGACTATCAGGGAGCGACGCGATTGCACCTTAAACTCCGCGGATCTGGGTTCTATTGTCCACGACCTGCTATGCATTTGCGGACGCAGACTGTCCCGCCAGAACTTGTGGGACAGCATTGATTCTGTTCAATCTGCCAGATTGTATTTGGAGCCTGTTATAGAGGAGGTCCTCACCTCACACAAATACCAGCACCTGTTGGGCAACTACAGCTCCTTCCATGGCCGGAGCTATATTTCCACTGCCTCCGCTGCCGCACTGTATGTCTGTGCCAGAGAGTTCAGGGAGACGGGCTACAACCCCAGAGAATTCGAGCTGCTATTCAGCGCCAACAACGGCATACAACCCATTACTGTGGAGGGCAATAAGGAGTCCGTCTATTTGTCCGGCAAAATTGACAGAGTTGACGTGTTGCAGACTCCAGAGGGTAGCGCCATCCGCGTTATCGACTATAAGACAGGCAACGTCGAGCTGACACACAGCGATATTTACTACGGCACCTCACTGCAGCTCCCCCTGTATCTCAAGGGCTACTGGGACTACATGGCCCAATCAGGCACAAAACTGGATCCTCGCTCCATGGGTTACATGAGCCTCACAGATGTGGAGACATCCTACAACGGACTGCGCCCAGTTCTGGAGGACACCCAGGACGCACTGTACAAGGAGTTGCGCCCTAGCACCATGGTGCACCAAATGGAGACTAAGGTTGACAAAACCCCGGTTATAACGAACATTCCTGAGATCATCGGATACTCCTCACGGGTAGCAGGCGTATTTGGTGACAATATTTTGGAGGGCAACTTCCCCATTAAGCCATTGGAGCCTGACACATGCAAATACTGCCAGTACAGTGGCATTTGCGCCAAGGACGTCTTAGGTTGCAGCTATCGCAAGACCAACATCTCGACGCCGGACATGGCCAGGATTATCAACGGTTATTCTATGGACAAGGAGGAGGATGACAATGGCTGATTTCACTTGGAGCCAGCAACAGCTGTCTGCCATTACCGCCTCTGGTTCGGATGTGCTGGTATCTGCCGCAGCAGGTTCCGGCAAGACCACCGTTCTGACAGAGAGGTTGCTCAGGCAAATTCTGGCTGGCACAGATATTTCCACTATACTTGTAGTTACCTTTACCGAGGCCGCCGCATCACACATGCGCAGCAGCATCAGCAAGGCACTGCGCAACAGGATTTCCACCACAGAGGATGCTGCTGAGAGAGCTATGCTCAAGGCCCAGTTGGCCAAGCTACCCTCTGCCAATATCAAGACATTGCATTCCTTCTGCCTGGATCTTACCAGGGAGCATTTTGCATATACGGATATGGACCTTAACAGCAGAGTTTTGGACGACAACGAGTCCAAACTCCTTAAGGCCGATGTGCTCACAGAGATTCTGGACAGAGAGTCTCAGGGGCCCAATGCCCACCAGTTGGAGGGACTCCTGCCCCTGCTGGCTAAGAGCAAGTCCGGCGACGCCCTGCTAAACCACATACAGAAACTATACGACCTGGTCTGGGAGCAGCCCTTCCCCTATCTGTGGATGGAGCGAGCCCTGGCCAACTATGACCAATCGGCAGCAGATGGTGTCTGGTTCGATCTGCTCAAATCGCAACTCTTCCCCTACCTGACCTCTGCCCTGGATGGATTGCATGAGTCCCTGTCGGATCTGTGCCATGTGTTCCGCTCCGACCTGGACAACCTGGCTATTAACGCACCTACAGTCACAGATCGCAAGGCCGCAGACCTGGAAAAGCAGCTCGCCATATACGAGCCAGCCCTATCCATTGTCAGAGAGGCGCTGCAGAACCTGAACATTGACACCCCCACCTGGGACTCCATCAGCCAAACATTGGAGCAGCTGCAGAGGCTGTCCGTTCCTGCGTTGCGCTGGAGCAAGTTGGATCCGCATCTGCTGGATATTAAGGAGTCCATGAAAACTCGCAGAGATAGGGTCGCTGCCATATGCAGCAGCATTCCTGTCGTTTCTTACCAGGAGTTAAGAGACTGTCTGGCCGAACAAAGGCCTCACCTGGAGTACCTGTTCTATCTGGTCAGCCAGTATGCCGAGGGGTACAAGGCCGCCAAGCAAGAATCCTCCTCTATAGATTTTGGAGATATGCAGCGAGGTGCTATGGAACTGCTGTGGCAGTTGGACAAGGATGCCGGGATAGCCAGGATCACACCTGTGGCAGAGTCCATCCGCTCCAAATACACACAGATAATGGAGGACGAATATCAGGACAGCAACAACCTGCAGGAATGGATCCTGAGGGCCATATCCGACGGTCCCGTTGAGGTACCACTGGATCAGGACATGACTGCCGACATGACATATCCCGGCCCACATATGTTCATGGTTGGCGACATTAAGCAGAGCATATACGGATTTAGAAATGCAGAGCCTAGCCTGTTTATTTCCAAATATGCCACATATGGACGCGAATCCACTCCCGGACAGGTGGTAGATCTGCAGGGCAACTATCGCAGCACTCCCCGAATACTGGAGGCTGTCAATACCGTATTCCAGAGAAACATGAGCCTCCGTCTTGGCGGTTCCGACTATGACCACAGGGCCAGATTGCTGCCTGGGCTCACTTCTCCCGACACAGAATGCCACCAGGATTATAATCAGCCTGTGGACTACTACTGCGTGGATACGGACTTTGCTACCTCAGCAGATGCCATGGTGCACATCATCCAGGACGCCGTAACCAACCGGATGTTCTACGACTATAAGCTAAAGTCCTGGCGCAAGTACACCTATTCAGATATAGCCATACTCCAGAGGGCCATCAAATCCGATGGTCAGGAGATAAAGCAGGCGTTGGACGCTGCAGGTATTCCCTCTCATCTCAGCGAGAATATTACATACCTGGGAACATACGAGGTGCAAACCGTTATTTCCGCGTTGCGTATTACTGACAATCCATTACAGGACAAGGACCTGTTGGCAGTGGCCTTCTCCCCCATGTTTGACATGCCGGGGGCTGTGCCTGCACTGCTCAAAACCCTGTTCCCCAATGGTCCGTACTATTACGACAGGATGACAGCTATGGCAGAGGCCAATCTGGGTGATTCCTGCTACTCATCATATGACAGCAGATTTTTGAGTGATGCCCAGAACTACTGCCAACACATTGTGTCCACCATTGCATCCTGGCGCAGCCTGTCCAAGCAGTTGGCTCCGGAGCGACTTATCTGGCACATTATTACCTCTACAGGGTTCTATAACATTGTGGAGACCATGAGCAACGGCATCACCAGAACTGCCAATCTGAGATTGCTGTTCTCCTATGCTGTCAAATATTCATCCACTTCACTTAAGGGGATTACCAACTTTATACGTTTCCTGGAAAAGGTGGTTTCGCAAAAATCCGACCTGGCGGCCCTGCAGCCGTTGGCCGAAAACAGCGTAACTATCACCACAATCCACAAGAGCAAGGGACTGGAGTTCCCGTTGGTTATCGTGGGCAATATGAGGTCCAGATTTATTCACGAGGATTATTCCGGTGCCCTGCTTAAAAACAGTTCCCTGGGGCTGGCCGTTAAACGCTACGACTATTCACAGAATTGTCTGTATCCAGGCCCAACCTATAGGCTGCTGTCAAATGAGATCAAGAGAGAGAGCCGCTCCGAGGAGCTCCGTGTGTTGTACGTGGCCCTGACGCGAGCACAGAACCACCTGGCACTGATCGACGAGATCTCTATGGAGAAGGTGGATGAGGACCGGGACAAAATCTTAGTGGATCTGCCTGAGGACGCCAGCTGCTACGGAAAATGGGTGCTGCCTGTGGCTATCAGGAACCCTGGTCTCTTTAACCTGCAGTCTTTTGATGGCCCTGAGGAACTAAGCCCCGATGCCATTATTTCGGCTGTGCCTGCTGTCAACGCAGAGCTCTCCGACACGTTCCGCCAGGATATTCTGTTGCCTGACCTAAAGCCATACGATTACACTCAGGCTCCTTCCAAGGTATCTGTCACACGCATTGAGAGAATGTTTGGGCCTGTGGTGGGAGATGAACCCCTGTTTACTGCGGTGGGCATCGAGACTCCTGAGGATGAACCGATGCAGGACAACTTGCCTCAGGGTGAGTTATCCTCCTCATTAAACGACTTTATCCAGGGAATGGGGGCCCAGCCCATTACTGCAACAGCCAGAGGAACTATTAACCACCTGTTCATGGAAAAGCTGGACTTTGCCCGCACTACTACTATGGATGAACTGGAGGTACAGCTACGGGAACTGGAGTTGGCCGGCGTGTTTAGCCCTGAGGAATCACAGACCATCAACCTGGCAGGAGTACACTATGCCTGCAACCTGGAGGAGCTGCGCCACCTGCTGACTACCTGCCCATTGCACAGGGAGTCCTCATTTAACATGTTGGTGGACTATGAGTCCTTGATGGAGTCTAAGGACGTGGCCATACTGGGACAATATTTGCCTGAAAGGGCTAGCACGCTGATGCAGGGAATCATCGACCTATGGATAGAGTCGGCTCCGGGAGAGGCGGTTTTGGTGGACTACAAGACAGGCCGATGCTCACCCGAAAACCTCATACTGTACAAGAGACAGTTGGACATGTATGCCACGGCTTTGACCAGGCTGACTGGCCGACAAGTTACCGCAAAATACGTGGTCTTTCTGGACGAAAAAAAGGTGCACTCCCTGTAGAGCACACCGGATATATCGTTTATTCTGCCCTGGACAAGCTCCGGGGCATTATTTTGTTGATGGTCTTTCTCACGGCTGGTATGCAGAGGATGATAATGCAGATGGCCACATCTGGAATTATGTACGATGCGTTATATACCAGTGAGTAGGGCCACACGTTCCAGCCCTCCCAGCAGTATTCGGCAAAGAAAACCGCTCCGCTGATGGTGGAGAAAACGAGGCGATTCAACCCCGCAAGTCCAACGCCCGCAAAAAGTGGGGCCTCCTTGAGTTTGCCCTCGTCCAGTCCAAATCGACTCTTTGCGCCAAAAAATCCCACCAGTCCATAGCCTGCGAATGCAAAAATGTAGTCGCAAAGGAACTGTGGCCAGCTAAGAAAATATGGGCTCTGTACAAATTGCAATATTCCAAAAATCAGGCCTGCGGATATGCCGTACACAGGGCCGTACAGATACGCAAATAACGCGATTGGAATCATGGAACCTATTGTAATGGTTCCCTCATTTGGCATCTTAAAGCAGATGAAATACGACAGCACAAAGGATAGTGCTATGCAAATCGCTCCGAATGTCAGCCTCTGGATGTTGGTTTTTGTCTTATTCATAAACTTCCCTTCCGCCGACGGGCTCTCCTAATGAACAATACAGAAATACCTTACGGCAAGATAACGAAAAATCCGCGCACAACGACAGTTGCGCACGGATGGTTATCAAAGGATTGCTTCCCTACGCGAGGATTGTCTCTACAGGTTCAAAGGGTCTATCTCAGCACCTCAATGGGTGCGCCCCCAGCATTTATTAAATTATGTTTGAATAATAGCTGTTATTTGGCAGAATGTCAATTGCCCTGGCGCCTCTTTCTGACAATCAATACTGTGGCTACACCCGCCACGATGACCGCCACCGACACCGCTCCGCATATCCAATACACTAACTCAGTCTGGTTGTCGCCCTCCTGCTGCTGCGTTATAGGTGGTTCTGTAGGTGCGGCGGTAGGCGTGTCTGGCGCTGGTGTCTGGAGCAGCTCCTCTAACGAAGGCTGACTATTATAACCCACTTCGGCCAGGTAGCCGTCCACGGTGGTGACCATGGTCTGACCAAACAGCTCATTAAACCACTCCTCGCTGACCTTATCCCCATTATTAAAGGAAAACTCAAACTTCATTCGATATCCATCGATCTCCAGATGCATAGACCATTGTTCGCGGTTAATTAAATCGACTCCCTCATTTTTGAGACCATATATGCCGATCTCACCTACCTGTATTGGGGTCTCGCTAAACCATGCCGAGGCGCTGTACTCCCTGTACCTGTCTCCAGATGGCTCATACAGATAGCAAGCTGCCTCCCACCTCCCTCTATAGCAATAAACCGTTGTTATCTCCTCCGCAGGACAGAACTCTATCCCCTTCAAGTATATCGTCTCATACGTGAGTGGGAGCCTCACCGTCTCCATCATCTGCACCATACCCTGCACATATGAGTTCCGTTGGTCCAGTGGAATCGTATCCGCATAATAGTCTTTGTACGGTGTCCCCATTGCCTCTGCATAAAGAGCCAGCTGTGGGTCGTTCTTATCTGCAAAGAGCAAGGTATACGCCTCCGGAGGGGTAAACTCCAATGAATATTCAGGCACTAGTAAATAAGCATAACCAGGAGGATCAAGTGCAAGGGTACTGAACCCGACAAGCAGTATCAATATGCATGCAATAATTATTTTCTTCATATCGTCCTCCTTTCCAAAGCAAAAAGGTGCCTGTTGCCAGACACCTCTCATCACTTATTCGTTGCCAGTACGTATCTTTGTCCTCAACCAGGTTCCCCATGGTGACAGCTGATCTGCAGTCCATCCTCCTGTAAGGGAAGGTCTATCAACATAGCCATTGTTTTTGAGGAACGCACATGTCTCCCTCTTGTCACTGAGGCTCCATGCACACCAGGATACATTATTCTCCTTCATCCAGCGGATGAACTGGTTGCCGTTGGCCTTGCCCAATTCGCCGTCTCCGTCAGCGTCCATTGCTCCCCACTCAGATACAAATATGCACAGTCCCTGCTCCATGGCCTCCTCCAGAGTCTCTGTCTTCCTGAGGCCCTCGTTGGTGTACAGGTGATAGGTATAAGCAATATTGCTGTTATAATCGGGGCCCAAAGGTGACTCCAGAACCTCTCTTGGGAAGGATGACCACCTGGGGTTACCTACCAGGATAATGTTGTCGGGATCAATGGCACGTATTGTGGAAATCAACCTCTCGGCATAGGGCTTACAATGTCCCAGCCAAGTAACTTCATTGCCGTTAGGCTCATTCATAATCTCATAGAATACATTGGGGTGCTCACCATACTTAGTGGCCATCTCGGTGAAAAAGTCCACCGCAGCATCCACATTGGCCATGGGGTTATTGTCCTCCAGAATGTGCCAGTCGATGATGACGTATAAGCCCAACTCGAGGCAGGCATCTACAGCCTCCATCAGCTTCTCCTTAACAGATGGATCTGTCAAATATCCATCCTCTCCGGTATACATGGATGCTCTGAAAATATTGATGTTCCAGTCGTCTCTGAACCACTGGATAGTATCCTTGTTGACGAACTCACCATACCAGTGCAGACCATGGGAGCTAACACCATGGAGAGCAATGGGATTGCCCTTGCTGTCGCAGAGCTGGGATCCGATTACCTGGAGCTGACCATATCTCTCTACAGGAGTGCTGGTATTATTGAGACAATCCAATGGTTCTGGTGTGCAGAGCCACTTGCCCTCAGCCACCATGGGATGAGGCACTGCTGTGGGTGTAGCCTCGGGGGTAGGTGTGCCAGCATTCTGTGCGTCCTGTGTGCCACCCACGTCTGTGGTGTTCTGACCACAGGCAACAGCGACAAACAGCACCGCAACAAACATCAAAACTATTATCCAAATATTGTGTTTCATCTCATTCCTCCAAAACAGGATCCCGCCCTGATAAAGGGCATGCTCTTTACTATTTTATCGTGACAAGATTAATCCCTGTTTAAAAACTTATCTATAAAGAATCTCGGACGAGCCTTAGTCTCCATATACATACGGCCTACGTACTCTCCCACGACGCCCAGGGACACCAAAACAAGTCCGCCCAGGAGCCACATGGAGAACAGAATAAGCAGGTAGGCATTCAGTCCCCACAGTATGGCGTTTATGATCATCCACAGGAGGAACAGGAATGCAATCCCCAATGTTACAACACCCGTAGCTGTAATAAGTCTGATGGGCTTAATGCTAAAGGATGTAATGCCATCTATGGCCAGGTTGAGCATCTTTTTGAGGGGGTACTTTGACTCCCCTGCAAACCTCTCATGTCTCTCATACTGTACCGTGGCCGTCTTAAATCCAATCAGGGGCACAATACCTCTGAGGAACAGGTTGACCTCCTTAAAGTCCAGGAGTGCCTCCACTGCTCTCTTGCTCATGAGCCTGTAGTCTGCGTGGTTGTACACTATCTCAATGCCAAAGGCCTCCAACACCTTATAGAAACCCTGGGCAGTGGTGCGCTTAAATGCAGTATCTGTATCTCTGGCACTGCGAACGCCATATACGATATCTGCGCCATTGTGGTATTCCTCCACGAACTTGTCCACAGCATCTATGTCATCCTGCAGGTCTGCATCCAATGATATTGTCAGGTCTGCATATTTGGCTGCATAAGTAAGTCCTGCCAAAACTGCGTTCTGATGACCCTTATTTCTGGACAATTTGAGCCCGGAAAAGTGCTGATCCTGGCCGTGCAACTCCTCGATTATGGACCATGTGGCATCCTTAGATCCGTCGTTGACAAAGAGAATGCGGCTACTGTCTGACACCTTTCCTGCAGAAATCAACTCCTGTAGCTTGGCCAACAATCTCTTGGATGTTTCGGGGAGCACCTCCTGCTCGTTATAGCAGGGCACTACGAAATATAATGTGTTCATCTGTACTCGTTCCTCCTATTTGCGGGTTATACTACCAGCATTTTAATTGCAAAGTATGCCAGTACCACAAAACCCAGTACGATTCTGTATATTCCAAAAAATTCGAATGAATGCTTTTTCACAAATGCCATGAGGAATTTGATGGTCAGCATGGATATCACAAATGCCACAACTGATGCCACCAAAAGATATCCAATCTCCTGTACCGACATGGTGTTACCATCGATCAAAAACTTGAAAAGCTTAAGGGCGCTGGCTCCCAACATTACGGGAATTGCCATAAAGAATGAGAACTCCGCTGCCACCTCACGTCTGGTCCTGACCAGCATTGCTCCCAGTATGGTGGAGCCTGATCTGGATGTGCCGGGAACGAGGGCCAACATCTGGAAACAGCCAATCCTGACCGCATCCTTGTAGCTGATTTCCTCGACTGAATTGATGCTGAACTGTCCCTGTCTGGCGTTGTATCTCCGTTCGATTACGATATATGCAATACCATACGACACAAGGGCAATAGCAACAACCCAAGCGTTGTACAGATACTTGTCCATCAGGTCATCCAGCAGGAGACCAACCACTGCAGCAGGAACTGTGGCAATCAAAATCTTGACCCACAAGCGCCATGTGGCAGACTTTTCTTCTGTTGTCTTGGATGGAGCAATGGGATTCAACTTATTGAAAAACAGCACCACAACGGCCAAAATTGCACCTAGCTGTATAACAACCTCAAAGACGTTAAAAAACTCAGGACTGCATTCCAGCTTGACGAACTCGTCCAGCAAAATAATATGTCCTGTACTGCTGATGGGTAGCCATTCAGTTATGCCCTCCACTATTCCAAAGAGCACAGACTTAATAAAATTAAAAAAAACGTCCATTTTTACTCCATTTCTACTGATACATTAAACGTGGCCGAAAACTCCATAAATTCCACCTTGATAATGCTGGTCTGGGCCTCTAAGGCTCCGGACAACGCATAGCTGTCCAGCTCTACCTCCATGCCATTGGTGCATGCGGCGAATACATGTAGTCCGTTGCGCAGGGTCTGTATGTCGGTGTCAGGTCTGACAACCATATCCCCCTGTATGAATACGCAATGAATGCTCTCTGCCACCAGGGCATCAACAAAATCTGTGTCGAACTCCTGACCACAGATGCCACAAACGTAACGGTTAAAGCCTCTCCTCTCAAACCAGGGCTCCACAGTCTCCACCAAATCCCATTGGTGCTGGTGGTCGTGGTCTGTGGTATCCAGGGTCTCGTTGATGGGATCTCCTGTAGTAGCGTCCTCTGTATCTACTGTTGAGCATCCTGCGCAGGACAGTGCTACTGCCATAAGCAGCACAAATATGATGCTCCTGAAAAACATGGATTTAGAACACATTTTGACCTCCTATTCACCCTCCGTAAGGAGTCTCTGCCTGATTACGGTGTAAAAACTGTGATCTGCCAACTTTATCATATTAATCTTGTGCTCAGATATGCGCATGGTCACCGTGTCTCCCGTCTTAAGCTCCAGCTCCTCCAGACCGTCAGTCAGTAGAACCGGATTGCCCAGCTCCCTGACAGAATCCTTCTCAATGCGGACAAATATCTCGTCACGTGGGCATGTTACCAGAGAACTGCCTATGAATGTCCTGGCGCAAATGGGAGTGATGACCGAATTCTCAGCGCAGGGCATGAGTATGGGCCCACCGGCATTCTGATTATATGCTGTAGATCCTGTGGCTGTGCAAATCAGCATGCCGTCTCCCGTAAACGTGTCTATATGGGAGCCGTTAATTTCCAGCCTGGTCTTGGTCATATGCCTGCGAGTTCCTCTGCTGATGCAGACCTCATTTACTGCCAAAATAGGCCTCTCTTCAGAAACGGAGCCCTCCAATACTGCGCGGCTCTCAACCTGGTACTCTCCTGCAACAATATTGCGGATAACCTGCTCTGCCTCCTGGGGTCTGCACTGGGCCAGATAACCCAGAGTCCCAAAGTTGATGCCCAGCAGCGGCACAGGCCTGGGGAAAATATCCCTGGCTGCCCTCAGTATGGTACCATCACCTCCGAGGACTACCACTATGTCTGCCGTATCCAGCAACTGGCCCGGAATGCATCCTGGATCTGTGTATACCACAGAATCCCCTCCACACTGGCCGATTATATGACAGAGGCTGTCCACAAAACGCATTGCCTCTGCCTTGCGAGGATTGGGTCTAATAACAAATCGCATTACTCTTCTCCTTTATAACCTTGGGGGTTGTTCCTCTGCCAATTCCACGAATCTCTGCACATATCCTCCAAGCCCAGCTGTGCCTCCCAGCCCAGGAGTTCTCTGGCTCTGGTGGGATCTGCATAACATGCGTCAATATCTCCGGGGCGTCTGGGCGCATATTGATATGGTACGGGCACTGCGTTCACTGCAGCAAAGGCCTCTGCCATCTCCTTGACACTGTAGCCTGTGCCTGTGCCAAGATTAATCTCCACGCATCCCTTATGCTCCTGGCTATATGGCAATGCTGCCACATGGCCCTTGGCAAGGTCCACAACGTGTATATAGTCTCTGACGCCGGTACCATCGGGGGTATTGTAGTCGTTGCCAAATATGCTGAGGTGACTGCGCCTGCCAACGGCAACCTGGGAGATAAAGGGCATCAGGTTGTTGGGAATGCCCGATGGATCCTCTCCTATGCGGCCACTGGGATGAGCTCCTACTGGATTAAAATATCTGAGCAGAACTGCAGACAAATCAGGGTTGGCACGGGCAGCATCTCTGATAATCTGCTCGTTCATGTATTTTGTCCATCCGTATGGATTAGTGCATCCACCTGTGGCACACTCCTCTGTGAGAGGCAGAACATCAGGGGCGCCGTATACTGTGGCGGAGGAACTGAATATGATGTTGCTGACCCCATGTGCTGCCATGGCAGACAGGAGCACCAGCGTACTGTCGATGTTATTTCTGTAATATTCAATGGGGATAGTCACAGACTCGCCCACAGCCTTGAGTCCTGCAAAGTGAATAACAGCATCAAAATTGCCTGTGGCAAAAAGCTTGTCCACAGCATCTGCATCACAAACATCTATATTGTGTGCCTCTACATCTACTCCTGTGATCTCTTTGATACGGCTAAGCACCTCTGGACAGCTATTGGAATAATTGTCCGCAATAACCGGAGTATGACCTGCATTGATAAGTTCCACTGCTGTATGACTGCCTATATAACCTGCACCGCCTGTCAATAAAACGCGCATAGATATCTCCATTCTAAAAAGGTTTATACACTATAATGATATTCCCAAAAGGCCAATGTGTAAAGGAACAAAATGTAGGCAACAAAAAAGCTCCCTCCATGGGAGAGAGCCTGTAATGTGGAGCGGGTGATGGGAATCGAACCCACGCAATCAGCTTGGAAGGCTGATGTTCTACCATTGAACTACACCCGCAAATCAAAGTGCAAGTGAGAGTTTACCACCCTTTTGCACCTATGTCAACAACTAATTATTGCTCCTGGATGGCTGTGCCGGCGCTCATTGCAAAGCATATTATCGCTGCCGTTTGGGGCCAGAACATTGCCAGGTCAAATATACCTGAAAGAAGTGTTATGACAAACGCAGCCACAACTACTCCCAGTCGATGTTTATCCTGACTAATGGCAGCTGCCTTGAATGTCTTAACCATGACTCGTGTAAAGAATGCGACCAACAATCCAAGACCCACGATACCATAATCCATCAACAACTCCAGAACCAGGTTATGGGCGTGTATGGCATACCAACCACCCATTTCCTCATATACTCTGGCATAGCTATAGGTGCCATATCCGAAAATAGGCCTGAGCTTAATGCTGGCTACTGCGTTCTTCCATATTTCCCAGCGGCCAACAAAGGACTCTGCCAACTCATCCATGCGTGGAATAACGTCCACCAGACTCCCCGTGGCAATGTCGAGCACCACCACAAACAACAAGGCCCCACAAGTAATGCCCAGAACCCTCCACTTGCGACTAACAATGAGCAAGCAGATCACGCCTACCACAGTAACAACCACTGGCATACGACTACCTGTCAAATAAATAGCAACAACGTTGACTGCAATCAACGCAAAATATGTAACAAAATGAAGTGGTCGCTTAACCTTGCACAGGTTGTACACACAAAGCAGGATGGTCAAGGTGGCTACAAGGCCGTAGAAATTGGCATTAAAGAATACGGAGCAATACCTCTCTCCATACGTCCACGACATGCCCAGAGCCTTCTGAATCAGGGCGACAATAAGGCATGGGACGCTGGCGAAACATGTGAGCTGAGCAATAGCATCAAAGGCTCGAACCGTCATGTGTTTGGAAACATATATGATATCAACGCAGGCAAAACCCAGGGCAAAACTGAGCAATACCATAATAGGAGTGCCGTACACGGCGGTAACGACTATGGCCAGCAGCCAGAAACACCCCAACATAATGGTCTCGGGCACCCTATCTCTCCACATGTCGCGCCTCTTAACAAGAGCAAATACAGACACAAACAACAGAACCGCAACCTGAACGTATACGGTCAAAAATCCTGAAACTGCCGCAGCTACTAAAACGAGCTCGTCAGTCGTCAGTCTGGTCTTAGGTTGTGCGGGACTTGCTATGCCAGACATTGTTCCTCCTGTATCTATACATTTTTTAATTATACCGATGGCTGTCCCGAAAAACAACATTGTGTTAACAAAATATAAATAAAAACCTCTCACACAACTGTGCAAGAGGCAGATATGGCAACGAAAAATTATTATTCAACCATTATTTGTCCTACTACTTATTACCTATCCTCTTACAATCGTGCACAACCATGCCAAAGATAGCAATTACGCTCTGGAACACATGAGTCACTACGGGACCATAGGAGTGGCTCGCAATATCATAAATCAGCCAAAAGCCTGCGTTGGTCAACGTCCATATCCTGTATTTCTTGCCACTCTTCTGCACCACACCCATTACAAATGCCAGGCATGCCAGCAATGCAAAAATCGCAGCAAAACTTGTAAATGTGAATATGTTTACCACAACAAAGGCCAGTCCATAAATAACTACCAGCCACATGGGCAAGGATCTGTTTTTACGCTCAAAACAATAGTTAATAACAGAGGTCACAGCCCCCAATCCACAAGAAACCATTCCGTTTTGGGCCCCGGTCAATACATAACTGGTCCCCACAAACACATTGGCCAAAAACACAAACAGCAAAATAAGGCGCATATCCTTACCCTTCATAAGCGAAGATGCGCAAATACAAACTGTACCAATAATACTAAGGACAATAGCCGCTGTCTCCATGTCACCCTCCTGAGTATTCACAAATGCCCATTTGTTCTAGCATAGCGTTCCCAAAAACAAATTTCAATGGATATGATGCTAAAAAACAGCACCCACAAAAAATGTGAGTGCTGTGATTTGCAAATAATCTCGTTGAAATAACAAATTATCTCTTGGAGAACTGAGGTGCCTTACGTGCCTTCTTAAGACCGTACTTACGACGCTCCTTCATTCTAGGATCACGTGTGAGGAAACCAGCCTTCTTAAGTGCAGGTCTGAAATCAGCATCTGCCTTAACAAGAGCTCTGGAGATACCATGTCTGATAGCACCAGCCTGGCCTGTGAAACCACCGCCATATACGTTAGCAAGAACATCATATGCTGCCAATGTCTCTGTGAGATTGAGAGGCTGTCTTACGATAGTCTTAAGTGTCTCGAGACCAAAGTAATTGTCGATGTCTCTGCCGTTAATAACAATCTTACCTGTTCCGGGAACCAGTCTAACTCTGGCTACAGAAGTCTTTCTTCTGCCTGTGCCCTGATACTGCTGAACCTTAGCCATTTAACTCTCCCTCCTAGTCTACAAGTGTGAGAACCTCAGGCTTCTGTGCCTGGTGCTCATGCTCGGGGCCTGCGTAAACCTTGAGCTTTCTGTACATCTGTCTGCCAAGAGCATTCTTGGGAAGCATTCCCTTAACTGCCAGCTCAATAACTCTCTCAGGATTCTTGGCCATCATCTTGCCTGCCGATACATCCTTAAGTCCTCCGGGATAGCCGGTGTGGTGATAATAGAGCTTCTTCTCAAGCTTCTTGCCTGTGAGAACAACCTTATCAGCATTAACTACAATAACGTAGTCTCCGGTATCGAGGTTAGGTGTAAAGGTGGGCTTGTTCTTGCCTCTCAGGATAGCAGCAACCTGGCTAGCCAGTCTACCGAGAGTCAAACCGCTTGCATCAACAACATACCATTTTCTCTCAATGGAGTTGCCTTTTACAACATAAGTGTTCATGTAAACCCTCCAAAAAAACATTCCGAAATAGCGTGGATTTCCACGCAACAGGTGACATTCTAATATGAGCGCGCCATCTTGTCAACAGTTATTTTTGATTTTGGGCAATTATTTTAATCTACGATGCAAAAAGGTCGCTTTTCCTGCGTTTTTGGGCCATTTCGGGCCGATTTTACGGGGTTGTACCCAAAAATCCCCCTAATAATTAACCTCCATCAGCATCAGACCACATGGTGTCAAGGTCTTTCCGGCTCTTTTTCTGACGCCAGAAGCGATAATGTCCCCAATTGAGTCTGCAGGAATCTTGCCAATACCGACAAACAGCAGCGTTCCTGCAATTATGCGCACCATGTTGTAGAGAAAGCCTGTGCCCTCGATCTCCACCGCAACCACGTTAGGCGCCATCTGCACCACCTGGCAGGATATTATACGGCGTACGGTGGACTTGGCTGTGCCTCCCGATGCCTGAAATCCCCTGAAGTCGTGTTCCCCCACAAAAGCCTGGGCTGCCTGCTGCATCTTGGCAATATCCGGCACCTTGGGGCTGTAGTATGCGTACCTGTTCCATAACGCCTGGGGGGCAGGTCCATACTGTATGCAGTACCTGTACTTCTTGCTCTTGGCCTTAAACCTGGCGTTGAACTCCTCCGGGGCCTCCTGACTGCACAGAACCTTCACATCCTGGGGCAGTAGTACGTTGAGGGCATAGGAAAACCTCTCCGGCGGTATATTGGACTCGGTCTTAAAATTGGAAATATGCCTGGACGCGTGAACCCCTGCATCTGTGCGACTGCACCCGTAGAGGGTTATTTTCTCCCCTGTAAGCTCGGATATTGCATCCTGCAATGTCTCCTGTACAGACCTGCCGTTGCTCTGGCACTGCCAGCCGCAAAAGTCGGTCCCGTCATATTGTGTTGTCAGCATAATATTCTTCATGTTTATTATCTCTTCCAGTTTGTTGTATATTTATGTGCAAAATATTTCCTGTTCGTTACTTCATGTGAATATTCTTCACTATGCATCCTCTGGCTATCGACATAATATAACAAATATTCTTACATAACATATTTAAAGAGGAGTATTAATTATGATTAACAAAGTAATACGATTCTTTAGGAGGAACTCCGGGCTGACACAGGAGGACATGGCCCGCAATTTAAATGTTGATCGCTCTCTGATCAGCAAATATGAAAATGGTCTGGTCCAGCCCAATATTGCCATGCTAATCAAGATGTCCGAGTTATTCCAGATAGATTTCCCTTTGTTCTGCCTGTGTCTCGAACTCACAAACTATAGCCTTGGACATGCCAAGGCCATAGTAATGTCAGATGATTCTGATAGTCAGGCTTATTTTCTCGCCAACCTCACCATAGACCAAGACTGTATGGTGAATGCCATCCCTAAGTCTATACTACTGTCCGAGGGTGATAAGACCCTTCTCTTAAAATTCCTTGATGCATATCATGGTCAACGCATCAGCTCAGTTTGTTGAGACAGGCCTGAAGTCTCTCCTTAACCACATCTGCACCCAAAATCTGCATACATGAATACAAATCGGGAGAGTTCTGTCTGCCGCATACCGCAACGCGCAGAACCATAGAGGTGTCTCCCGGACTGCCGCGGAACTGCTCTGGGTTATTCTTAAACTCCTTGGTAGAGGGCGCAAATCCGATCTCGCCAGAGTACCTGCAAATGGTGTTGAACCACTCCTGCATATCTTCTGCTGGATTGTAGATATTGCCATAATCCTTTAGGATCTGCTGCACATCCTCCAGGGCAATATGCTCTGGCATCGTGTAATCGGGGTCAAACAGCTCGTCGTAGAAAAAGCTCAGATACTCCTTAACCTCGCTCCACAGGGCCAAATCCTTGCGGGGCTTTTTGCCGCCACGGCCAATAGCCAGGATAGACTTGGCATAGTCGGGATTAGCTGTCATAGCATCGTAGAGTTTGGGATCAAACTCCTGGGCCCACTCAGTCACTGCATCATAAACCTGGTCTGCTGTCATCCTGGCGATGACATTTTTGCTGACGTCTCTGAACTTATCCATATCAAAGAGTGTTCCGGAAACGCTCATCTTCTTAAGGGAGAATGGGAAACTCTCCAGAGGAGCTGTGGGATTGGCGATCCTCCAATCCTCAAAGTTGGAGTTGATTACAGTCATAAGGTATT
>JAZNEA010000034.1:0-18300 GCA_045588325.1 Clostridia bacterium | reverse complement strand
ATTGAGATGTATTACAACTCAAGCAGACTGCATTCTGGAATTGGTTATATGATACCAAATGAAAAATTCACTGTTTCGACTGTCTGAAAAACTTTACAATTTTCGTGCAGTTAAGAACTAAGAGTGAAGAGTGAATAAAGTTGGCAAGATGAATGTGAAGAGTGGAAAGCGTTTAAGTGAAAAGTGAAAAGCGCAGTTAAGAGATAAAAGTGAAAAGTGAAAAGTTCTGGTCGCTATGTTCCAATGGTCAGGACGCAGTGAGTTTATCGCAGATAAGAGTTAAAAGTGAAAAGTTAGAAGTTGACTAGTTATTCGTTAACCAACTTTCTTAACTCTTATCTCTTAACTTTTAGTTAAAACAATAGGTGTCAAGAAAAAAGCTTGACACCTATTGTTTTTGTGTTAATATAGTCAAGGCGTAATTGGAGGTAACCATGACAGATTTCTCTAGGATTCCATTTTTATTGGACTTTTATGGAGGACTTCTCAGCGAGAGAAGCTTTTCAGCCATGGATATGCATTTCAACGAGGACAGGTCGTTGGCCGAGATAGGAGAGCAGCTGGGTATATCCCGTCAGGCAGTCAGTGATTTGATTGCCAGGTCTAAGGATAAGCTGGAGTCCTTTGAGGCATCTCTGGGTTTGGCAGAGAGGTTCCTGAGTCAGCGCGATCAGCTGACAGAGATTCGTTCGGCAGTTACTGGCATTGACCAGGAGACGCTGGCGCAGGAGGACAGGGACACCCTAGCTCAGATAGACCAGGCGCTTACCCGTATGATTGGAGATTTGTGATGGCAGTATTTCAGGGTTTTTCAGACAAGATTCAGGCTATTGTAGGCAAGCTTCGCGGTCAGGGTCGTGTTACTGAGGCTGATATCAAGCAGGTTGCCACAGAGCTTAAGAGAGCTCTTATATATGCAGACGTCAATCTGGCTGTTGCCAAGGATTTTGTTGCCAAGGTTTCTGCCAAGGCACTGGGTGAGGATGTTCTTAAGAGTTTGACCCCCGGTCAGCAGGTTATTAAGGTTGTGTATGAGGAGCTGACAGAGCTGCTGGGATCTAAGCAGACCAAGCCTCGTTTGTCGTCCAACCCTCCTACAGTATTCCTCATGGCAGGTTTGCAGGGTGCAGGTAAGACAACTGCTACAGCCAAGCTGGCCAATTACATGCGTAAGCAGGGGCATAACCCATTGATGGTAGCATGTGACGTATACCGACCAGCCGCTATTCAGCAGTTGCAGGTTTTGGGCAGGCAGCTAGATGCCAAGGTGTTCACCATAGAGGGTGAGCAGAACCCAGTTAAGATTGCTACAGAGGCTGTTAAGTATGCCACATCCTATTTGCACGATGTTGTAATCATCGATACAGCAGGCCGATTGCAGATTGATGAGAGCATGATGCAGGAGATGGAGGATATCAAGGCTGCAGTTAAGCCTGACCAGATTTTCTTGGTTATCGATTCCATGATCGGTCAGACCGCAGTTAATGTGGCCAAGACTTTTGATCAGAGGATTGCCATCGATGGCGTTATTTTGTCTAAGTTGGACGGCGACACCAGAGGTGGTGCGGCACTATCTGTCAAGGCAGTTATTGGCAAGCCAATTTTGTTCGCTTCTGTTGGCGAGAAACTCAGTGACCTTGAGCCCTTCTATCCGGATCGTATGGCAGACAGGATTTTGGGCATGGGTGACGTCAAGTCCCTTATTGACAAGGCTCAGGAGGCCTTTGACGAGGAGCAGTCCAGAGAATTGGCCAAGCGTATGCTCAGCAATAAGTTCACACTGGACGATTTCCTGGAGCAGATGCAGCAACTCAAGAAGATGGGTTCCATGGAGGACATTATGTCCATGATCCCCGGCGTAAATGCCAAGGCTCTGCAGGGAGCATCCCTCGACGAGAAAAAGATGGTTCGTATGGAGGCTATTATTCAATCCATGACCATCAAAGAGCGCAGGAATCCTGACCTGCTGAATGCATCCAGACGTAAGCGTATTGCTGCAGGATCTGGCACAACAGTTCAGGACGTTAACAGACTCATCAACGACTTTGAGAACATGAAGAAGATGATGAAGCAGATGACCAACATGACCAAGGGCAAGAAGTTCCGCGGCATGTTCTGATGGATATTAGTGCCTACAGGGCATTAGATATATAAAATTTTTTGGAGGTTTACCCATGGTAAAGATCAGACTTAAGAGAATGGGCGCTAAGAAGGCTCCCTTTTATAGAATCGTAGTTGCTGATGCAAGATCTCCCAGAGATGGTAGAGTTATCGAGCAGATCGGCACATATGATCCTATGACAAATCCCCACACTGTAACAGTTGATGTGGAGAAGGCCAACCAGTGGCTCAAGAACGGTGCACAGCCCACAGAGACAGTTAAGAAGCTTCTCAAGGACAACGGTGTAGGATAATGAAGGAACTGCTTTCAACTATTGTCACTCCCCTTGTATCCAAGCCTCAGGAGATCAACATCACTGAGACAGTGGAAGGAGATACAGTTACTTTAACTTTGCACGTAGCCGAGGAGGATATGGGTAGAGTTATTGGTAAGCAGGGCAGAATCGCAAAGGCTATCAGGACTTTGATGAAGTCAGTTGCTGTCAGAAATGACACAAAGGTAGTAGTAGAGATTGTTTAATGATGAGAGTAGAAATCGGCAACATCGTCAACACCCACGGAATTCACGGTGAGGTCAAGGTTGTTCCTCAGACCTTTAATACCGCCAGATTTTCCAAGCTTAAAGAGGTCTACATTGAGAGGGGCGAACAGTGTCGCAGGATGGCCATTGAGGCCGTCAGACGAGCTGGCAACCTTGTCTTTATCAGATTTCGCGGCGTTGAGAATCCTGAGCAGGCAGCCTTGCTCAAGGGATGGGATATAACAATTGACAGGGAGGAGGCATTGCCTCTGCCCAAGGACACATATTATATCTTTGACCTGATTGGTTGTGTGTGTCTGGATACCAACGGCGATATGATTGGCAAGTTGGTGGACGTGTTGGAGACAGGTGCAGCGGACGTTTATGTCATCAAGAACGACAAGGGCGTTGAAAAACTGGTTCCTGCGGTGCATGAGTTTATCAAGGATGTTAACATCAGCACAAAGACCATAATCATCGACCCACCAGTGGAGGCATAATGAAGTTTTCTATTCTGACCATTTTTCCAGAGATGATCAGGGAGTATTGCTCCCACAGCATCATCGGACGAGGAGTGGAGCGTGGTTTAATCTCTGTAGATGCCGTTAACATAAGGGATTTTACAGAGGACAAGCATCTTAAGGTGGATGACACGCCGTATGGCGGTGGGGACGGCATGGTTATGACCTGTCAGCCCATATTTGATGCCATCGAGAGCGTCAAGTCTTCGAGCCAGCACAATCCTAAGGTCGTATATATGAGCCCCCAGGGGGCAGTATTGACCCAGGAAAAGCTTAGGCAGTTGTCCCAGGAACATGAGCTTATCCTGTTGTGTGGCCACTATGAGGGGATTGACGAGCGCGTGATAGAGGCTCTGGTTGATGAGGAGCTATCCATTGGAGACTATGTGCTTACCGGTGGAGAGCTGGCCGCCATGGTTGTGATTGACGGAGTTTCCAGACTGTTGCCGGGTGTTTTGCATAACGACAACTCCAGCACTGAGGAGAGTCACGAGACGGGTTTGTTGGAATATCCACAGTATACTAAGCCTGAGGTGTTCAGAGGCATGGCTGTTCCGGAGGTTCTGTTGTCAGGCCATCATGCCAACATAGAGGCATGGAGGCAGGAACAAATGGCAGAACGTACCAGGAACAAGCGTCCTGACATGTATCAGCAGGCTCAGGATCAGGGTAATCCTATCTTGGCCACCATAGAGGAGAGACGCCGGAGGGAATTGGCTCGCGAGAGACGCAAGGCCCGAAAGTCATCCCACACATGACATAATTTCTACTTGAAGTTTTAATTTGTTGTACTATAATAATAATGTTTGACTAGTTTTTTATCACCATTAAGGAGGTGCTACGATATGGCAAAGTGTTCAGTTTGCGGTAAGGCTACAGTTTTTGGTCACAACAGAAGCCACGCCCTTAACGCTACAATCCGCACATGGAAGCCCAATGTTAAGAAGGTTAAGGTTGTTGGTGAGAACGGAGCTACTAAGAGAGTTTACGTTTGCACATCATGCCTTCGCGAGGGCAAGGTTACCAGAGCATAATTTTTGTTCGGTATAATACTTACTGACAAGTGCCGGCTACTTAGGTGGCCGGTTTTGTTATGCCCTTTACCCTCCGACACAACAGGCACTATGCCGGAGGGCAGTTATCATGGAGACTATTTTATTTTTAGTACCTTCTGTACTACTCCGGATATTGGCTTTGGCAGTTTAAAAATTAATACTTTCATAGGTTGGTCCTGTTACTTTCTGCTGATTTATAATATTCTGCTGTTTTTCTGTTGTGATAATAAAATTTATTCTTGCCAATATTAATTACTCGTGGTAGAATGCTTCGAGTTGACGGTTGTACAGTTACTTTCGTTTACATATAGGATTTTTACCAGGAGGTGAAGAGCATGGCAAATAACAAGCAGTCCAAGAAGAGAATTCTTATTAACGATAAGAAGAACGCACAGAACACTATTTTGAGATCTGAGCTTAGGACAGAGATTAAGAAGACAAAGTTAGCAATTGCAAAAGGTGCTGATAACTCTGCAGAGCTTCAGTCCAACTGCGCTAAGACTTTGGATCAGGCAGCTGCTAAGGGCCTTATCAGCAAGAAGACAGCTTCCAGGAAGAAGTCTAGAATCGCCAGAGCCGCTAACAAGGCAGCTAAGGCTGAGTAATTTTTCACAGCTTATAGAGGCGGATGATTCAGATAGAATCTCCGCCTTTTTATTTTGCCTTTTTTGCTTGCGAAAAGGTCTCTTTACTGGTTAAAATAATACAAAATACTTTCAGAGGATTCGTATGAGTACTGTATATTTGAGTGATGAGATATTAAATAGCGTGGCTAAGCCAGCCAGATACACGGGAGGGGAGATTGGTTCTGTGATTAAGGAGCCAGGTACTTATGATGTGCGCTTTGCCTTCTGTTTCCCCGACAATTACGACGTTGGTATGTCATGCTTGGGACTCAGGATACTCTACCACCTGATGAATGAGGGTAGGGATTACTGTTATTGTGAGAGATCCTTTGCCCCTTGGCCAGATATGGAGGCTAAAATGAGGGCCAATAATATACCGCTTTTCTCCATTGAGACAAGGACACCACTGGGAGAATTTGACCTGGTAGGTTTTACCCTTCAGTTTGAGATGAGTTATACCAATATTCTCAACATGCTCGACCTTTCAAACATACCACTTTATTCAAAGGACAGAGTATATGGTCAGCCATTTGTGTGTGCTGGCGGTCCCTGTGCCATGAACCCTGAACCATTGGCTGATTTTGTAGACTTTTTCCTCATTGGCGAGGGAGAGGAGATGAATCTCGAGATGTTGGACGTCTATCGTCAGTGGAAACATTCTGGCAGCACAGATCGACAGGAGTTCCTGCGTATGGTGGCCAAGGTTCCTGGCGTATATGTGCCTAGCCTTTACGACGTTACATACAATGATGATGGCACTATTAATGCCATTGAGCCAGTGGATGCGGCAGTTCCGCAGCGCGTTCGCAAGAGAATAATTGCTGACCTGGATAAGGTGTATTTTCCAGAGAATATCGTGGTTCCGCTGACAGAGGTTATCCACGACAGAATCATGCTTGAATTGTTCAGAGGATGTATCCGCGGATGTAGATTCTGCCAGGCTGGTTTTATCTACAGACCCTTTAGAGAAAAGCACGCTGACACATTGGTTAGCAATGCCATGACATTGGAGTGCAATTCCGGATATGAGGAAATCTCCCTCACATCTCTTAGCACTTCTGATTATAGAGAGTTGGAGTCATTGACAAGACAGTTGGTGGATCTGTTGTCTCCATCCAAGGTCAGTCTCTCTGTGCCCTCCCTGAGAGTGGACGAGTTTCCTGACGACTTGCTGGACAGAATCGAATCTGTTCGCAAATCAGGACTCACCATCGCCCCTGAGGCAGGCACTCAGCGCATGAGGGATGTTATTAATAAGGGCGTTACCATGGAGGACTTTGATACCACCATCAACATCGCTATAGACAAGGGTAGAGACAGGGTAAAGCTCTACTTTATGATTGGTTTGCCAACAGAAACCATGGAGGATGTGGAGGGCATAGCTCAGATGGCAGAACATGTTGTCGAGCTCTTCAAGGCCAAGAATAGAGCCAAGAGATTGACAGTATCTCTGGGCATATCCTCATTTGTTCCTAAGCCATTTACACCATTCCAATGGGAGGCGCAGGATACTGCCGAACTCCTTAAGGAAAAGCAGGATTATCTCAAGCGCAGATTGCCCAGAGGCAAGATTACTCTCAGCTGGAATGATACACCAACATCCGTCTTGGAGGCGTTGTTTGCCAGGGGCGATAGGCGTACTGGCGATATCCTATACAGAGCATGGCAGAAGGGGTGCAAGTTTGACTCCTGGCATGAGTGGCTCAATCTGGAGGGTTGGTTCCAGGCTATCGAAGAAAGTGGCTTAGACCCCAAATTTTACACCGAGAGAGCCCGCAGCACCGATGAAGTGTTGCCTTGGAGTGTAATTGATGTGGGCGTCTCTACAGAGTTTTTTGCAAGAGAGAGGGAGCGCGCATATAAGGGTCTAGTTACCAAGAATTGCAAGCAGGCCTGCAACATGTGTGGAGCCAAGTGTTTTGATGGAGGTATCTGTAATGAGCACTAATAACAAGCAGATTATTAATACCATTCAGGACAATGGTGGTCGTGGTTGCGTTATCAGATACAGGTTCGTCAAGGGAGAGACTGTCAGGTACATATCTCACCTGGACATGCTCCATACCTTTGAGAGGGCAGTGCGCAGGGCACATATTCCTATGTCTTACAGCCGTGGATATAACCCACATCCCAGCTTGATTTTTGGCATGGCACTGTCCCTTGGTGTCAGCTCCGAGTGCGAGGCTATGGACATGGGACTGGCGGAGAAGTGCGATATTCAGGAGACGTTGGATAAGGCCAATCAGGCACTGCCAAGGGATCTGCAGTTACTGGAGGGGCAGTTCACTCCACCTAAGAACAGCATTATGGCAGCAGTTTATGCAGGCACATACGTGCTGCTTGTGCAGACAGAGGGAGGCACAGCCAGGATTAATCAGGCAATCCAGCAGATGATGTCTTCTGATGAGGTAATGGCTGTCAAAAAGTCTAAGGACTCATCTAAGGAAGTTAATATCAAACACATGATTAAGGATCTGCAGGCATGGGATTACTGTGGACATGAGTCTGATGAGCTGATTTTCAAGAACCCACAACACCCTGCCGTGGCAGCGATTGCAGACGCATGGGCAATGACGTTGGACAGCGAACAGGGGCAGACCACCTTTATCAGGCTGGATTGCACCATGGGATGCAAGGATAATTTGCGCCCTGACATGTTTATGAATAGTTTGGCTACAGTTTGTGGACAGGACGTCAGATGCCTCAAAATTCACAAAAGCGAAATGCATTATACTTAATATGAAAACAGGCACGTTATATATTCATATGGACTCAGATGCCCCGATCTGCCTGCAGGTAGTTCAGGGACGTCTCTGCGGTATCTTGGAACCAAATGACTGCGAAAGGGGCCTATACATTGGCAGGATTTCAAGCATTAATAACAGTTTGGGAGCTGCGTTTGTCGATATAGGAGAAGAAAAGAATGGTTTTCTTCCGCTAGAAAAGGGGCATGGCCTAAAATGCGGACAGGTAATGTTGGTCAACAAGACTAAGGCCCCCAGAGATGGCAAGGGGCCTCAGGTTACAGATAAGATTACATTGTCTGGCAACTTGATTTGCTTGACCACTAATGTTGGGCAGGTGTCTGTCTCCAGCAAAATAGAGGATTTGGAAAAGGTTTGCTATCTTAAGGAAATTGGCGATCGCGTGTTATGCGAAATCGGCAAAAAGTTTGCTTTTAAGGTTGGCATTATCCTGAGAACTATGTCATCTGAGGCTGATCCGGATAGTATTATCAGCGAGGGCCTGAGCCTGGCAAAAACTATGGAAGGAGCTCTAAGACAACTGGACACATCAGCCGTTCCAGGACCGGTAGATGGTAGCACTAATTTTTTGCAGCAGGTTATTGGTACTATGATAACGCCTGAGATTCAGGAGATTGTTGTGGATAGTCACCAGGCATATTGTGATCTGTCCGATGTTATCAGCAGAGTCTATCCAGGCAAGATTAGTATCAGAAAGTATGATTATTCATACAATATGATGGAGTATTACAATTTAAATAGCATGATTCGCCATAGCCTCGGTCATAAGGTGCTGCTATCCTGCGGAGGTAGCATCGTAATAGATAAAACAGAGGCAATGACAGTAATTGACGTCAATTCTGGCAAGGGTAGCTTATCTCCTGAGATGATTATTAACACAAATTTGGAGGCATGTCAGGAAATTGCAGCTCAGCTAAAACTCAGACGTATTGGCGGGATCATTGTAGTGGATTTTATCAATATGACAAAGGAACAGCAGGAGATTGTCATGGCCAGGCTTAGAGAGGCTACCGCATCTGACAAGGCTGTAACTGGTATATACGGCTTTTCTAAACTAGGATTGGTAGAGATTGCCCGCAGTAGAATAATGCGATAGTTGGAGGATATATGAGCAAAAAAAATATAGGACTGTTGGTTTTGATATGCGGAGTAGTTGCCTTTGCAATCACAACCTTTGGCGTTTGGCTAGCCAGCAACTATGCGTTTGGCCAGCAGGATTATTATTACGAAGGCGGACAGGCTTACAGACGAGGAGACTGTCAGTTAAATCCTAGTCAAGTTAAAAATATTGAGATTGATTGGCTATCTGGCAATGTTACTATAGAGCGCTACCAGGGCGATGTTATCCAAATCACCGAGGCGGATTCTCCATCCCGTGATGCTGATAAGCTGCATTATCATCTGAATGATAGTGGTTACCTGCAGATCAGATATTTTTCGTCCAGACAGACAGCAGGCATATATCATAAGGTTGAGAATAAGGATTTGGTTATTCGCGTTCCGGAGAATTGCTCTTTTGAGGATATTCAGTTGACAATTAATGCCGGAAATGCAACCCTTACGGATCTTACATTGGAGGACAAGGCGTATATTACTGTGGTTTCTGGCAATGTAAACTTGAACTCATGTGAGGTGGAGAAACTTTTCTGCGATATTTCTCAGGGACTTTTAAATGACGTAGGCAGTACTATTCAACAGATCAATGCAGGAGTATTCCAGGGCAATATCAAAATGTCCGGAGCTTATGGCGTGTTTGATGGAGGGGTACAGCAGGGCAATATTTCCCTGGAGACATGGTCTGCCACCAGGATTAAGGCACAGATTGACCAGGGAAACCTCAATGTTATATTGCCTGAGAATATTGGATTTACTGCAAGATATTTGGTAGATACAGGCAGCATTAATTTTGGCGATTTTCAAGTCAATAATACGGGTTCAACAGAGGCAATTTGTGGTGATGGGGCGCTTGAATTGATCCTGACGGTTAAGTCAGGCGTCATAGACTTTAAGGCAAAGAAGTAGGGGTTTTAATGGCTTATACAGAGATTATCAAGGTAAAAGATTATCAGTTGGGGGCAGATGGAACACTCAAGGATTCAATGATGATGAAGTTCATGCAACACGCTGCCCGATGCGACATGACCGGATATGGATGTCCATATGAGTATTTGGTCAGCAAGAATATGTGCTTTGTTCTGGTACGCTGTGCCTTAGAAAACTACGACAGGGCTGTGTATGATGACGAGCTTCGTCTGGAGACCTGGCCAGATGGACTTAGCGGTGTAATGTTCGTGCGTAGATTTAATGTTTGGCGTGGGGAGCAGCTGATTATGTCCGCTGTTACTCTTTGGTGCCTTATGGATCTTACTGCCCGTAAAATACTCAGGCCATCTGCATGTGGTGTTGAATTTCCACCGCCATGTGAGCTTACCAATAGCATCTCGATTCCCAAGCGTGTTATGTGTCCTGAGAATAACAATTTTGTGGGCTACTATGACGTCAGGTATTCCGATATTGATACTAATGGGCATTTGAACAACACGATATATCTCGACATTATTTCTAATTGCATCCCAGATCCTTTCAACCAGCATCTTAGATTCTTTAAGATCGATTTTGCCGGCGAGGCTAAGATAGGAGAAAAACTCAGCATCTATTTTGTGGAGGCCGAGGAGAATGTTTGCTATATGCGTAGTGTGAGAGCATCCGATGGCCATGAATGTTTTGTGGCAAAACTAGAACTGGAATAGATTAAATCCCCGAATGTTTCGGGGATTTTGCTTACTCTGCGATATTGTATTGCAACCTGAGTTTGTCTGCTGCGATGGCGATAAACTCGGCATTTGTTGGCTTGCCGCGATCTGTGCTGAGTGTATATCCAAACAGCTTGTCATCTGATTTGACAAAGCCCTTGTTCCAGGTGCTTTCTATAGCGTGTCGGATAGCCCTTTCTACACGGCTAGGTGTTGTACAGTACTGACATGCAATGGCGGGATACAACTGCTTTGTAATTGAGTTGATAATATCGTAGTCCTTGATGGACAGGAGGATTGCCTCTCGTATGAACTGGTATCCTTTGATGTGGGCAGGGATTCCAATTTCCCTCATTAGTTTTGTGACTGCTACTTCCAACTCCTTAGATGTTACAGGATGCTCTGCAGTTACCTTGGAGCCTGCGGGGATCTCAGCGATGAGAGACTGCCTGATTCTGGAAAGCACAATACCAGTATCTACAGGCTTTAGCATATAATAAAAGGCTCCCAATGACATTACCTTTGTGGTAATCAAGTCGCTATTAACAGAGGACAATACTATTGTGCGTATTTCACTACGGCCAAATCCGTTAAGAGCCTCCATGACACCAATACCATCAATTACAGGCAGGGCAACATCCATGAGCAATACGTCGGGCAAATATTCCTTTACAGCCTTAAGAGCCTGGTCTCCATCGGAACAAATCTTGACTACCTCCAGGTCTTGCTGCGAATTAATTGCCGCAGCTAATTCCTGCGTGAATTGTGTGTTTGTGTCTGCAATTACTACTTTGCTTTTTCTCATATAAACCTCCAATTAAATGTGAAACCAGCCATCAATATGTATTATACTACGATGCTTAGGCAGCTTTTGACTGTTCGGGCCCTAAAACACCATATATGGCAGGTTTTAAATACATTGCGTTTGAAATCGGCAGGATGTATCATAATGCGTATGATACCCGGGAGGTGAATATTACATGAGGCGTGTTATTATTTTTATTGCTGACGGTTTTGAGGAGATTGAGGCGATTTCTGTCATTGATATCTTGCGCCGAGGCAATGTGCAAGTTGATATTTGCTCTGTAACAGAAAAAAATATTGTTAAAGGATCGCACAATATTTCTGTGGTCTCAGACCTGTCGAAGAGCGTCGCAAAAGTGCAGGATTATGACGCTTGCATCCTGCCAGGTGGCATGCCTGGAGCAGAGACTCTCAGCAATGATTTGTTTGTAAAGGAGTTCTTTGTTGAGATGTGTAAGGCCGGCAAAATTTGTTGTGCTATTTGCGCTGCACCCATGGCGCTTTATAAGTTTGGATTGCTGCATGGTAAAAGGTGTGTTTCGTATCCAGGTTTTTTGGATTATCAGGACGTTATCAGGGGAGAGGGTATGGTTCAGGTTGACGGAAATATAATAACGGCAACCGGTCCGGCTGCCGCTGCTGAATTTGGATTTGTTATTCTCAAGGAATTGGGTTTAACAAAGCAAGCCAACGAGATAAGAAAGGGCATGCTGTTCGAGTAAACTACTGGTTTGCCTCGCAAAGGAATATAGAATCAACATTGTTACCGGTATCCAAAATGGATGCCGGTATTCTAATTACAGAATTAGCCGCAATAATATCGGAGCCTAGTGAATTGGCGGTCTGCAACTCATACACAACCTCCCAGACGTTATCACCAGGAGCGCAGAGAGAATCAGCTAATTCATAAACAGAAACGTGATCAGATACTACATATGAGACGTAGTCGTCAGAAGATGTATGACCAGTAATGTAATCGAAATTAATAAGAACAAAAGATAAAATAATCACAGCAAGAGCCACGAATAATACAATAGAAAAACTGTTGGTGTTAGAACTGGATGACCTCATAATAACCTCCTCAAAACGAACAAGTGTTCGGTACAATTGCAGTATAAACGAACAGATGTTCGATGTCAACACTTTTCTAAACAAATGTTTGCTTTTGCCGTTTGGTGTGATATAATCTTGGCATAAAGTTTAGGAGGGCAGTATGGCTACTGGTAAGAAACAGAACAACGAGGAGAAGATTCTTTCATTTATTAAGCAGCAGATTCAGGCTAATGGTTATCCTCCATCTGTTAGAGAGATATGCGTTGCGGTAGGTCTCAAGTCTACATCTTCGGTTCATTCCTATCTTAAGGAGTTGGAGAAGCAGGGACGTATCAGACTAGGCTCGGACAAAAAGCGAGCTATGAGTGTTGTTGCTAACCAGTCATCAGCAGAGGCGGAGTCTGGTTATTTGTCCAGAGAGACAGCTACAGCCAGCCTGCCATTGGTTGGACGTATTTCTGCAGGCACCCCCATATTAGCAGAGGAGAGTATAGATCAGTATTTTACAGTATCTACAACTATGCTCCATGGCGAAGAATGCTTCTTGCTCAGAGTCACAGGAGATAGTATGATTGAGGCTGGCATTTTGGATGGGGACATGCTGATTGTTCGCAGACAGGATAGTGCCAATAACGGAGATGTTGTCGTTGCACTTATCGATGGGCAGGATGCTACTGTTAAGGCCTTCTACAAGGAGGACGGACACTACAGGCTTCAGCCCAGGAACAGTTCTATGGATCCTATTATCGTTGATAAAGAGGGACTGACTATTCTCGGAAAGGTTACTGGTCTGATTAGGACCGACATGTAGGATGCCCATTTATTTGGATAATGCGGCCACCACCAGGATATCCCAGGTGGCTTTAGATGAATATAACAGGATATCCGTCGAGGAGTTTGCTAACCCCTCGTCTATACATACCATTGGACTAGATGCTAGGGCTTATTTAGAGGAATGTCGAGTTGACATTGCCTCTATTCTTGGTGTCAGAGCATCTAATGTGTTTTTTACGTCTAGCGGTACGGTGAGCGATAATATTGCCATTTTTACTGCTTGTAATAAGGTCAAGGACCCGTCATCAGCTCGTGTTATAACTACGTCTGTAGAACATCACGCGTGCCTCAATTGTTTTAAAGAGCTTGAGAGGAGAGGTTTTGACGTGGTGTACCTTTCTGCATCCAGACAGGGTATTGACATGTCTGAGTTAAGGGCTGCTCTCACGCCAAATACAGTCCTTGTGAATATGATGCATGTCAATAATGAGACAGGACATGTTTTCCCTATCTTTGAGGCCTCTGATATGGTTCACGACCTGTGCCCAGGCGCATTGTTCCATGTGGATGGAGTTCAGGGCTTTTGTAAGGAGAAGTTCTCCCTTCTTGGATCACATATAGACTCATATGCTGCCAGCGCCCACAAATTTCACGGCCCCAAGGGATCGGGTATTCTGTACTTGTCTAATAGGTATAAGCTTATGCCTTATGTCTACGGAGGTGGCCAGGAGAAGAGCCTTATAAGTGGTACGGAGGATCTGGCCGGTATTGGAGCCATGACTGCTGCAGCTAAGGAGGCACATCAAAATTATTTGTCCAACAGACATCATGTTGAGGAACTCCGTGATATGTTATGGCAGGGTCTCTCCACGGTGGAGGGCGTACAGAGGATTTCACCAGAAGATGCAAGTCCATATATTCTCAGCGTGTCTTTTAAGACAATTCCTGCAGAGATTATGCTTAATGCACTGAACAGCAGAGGGATCTGCGTTTCTGCTGGTGCTGCCTGTGCCACTAATTCTAAGGGTAGTCACGTGATTTCTGCCATGGGATATCCTAGAGAAGTTGCATCGGGTGTGATCAGATTCAGTTTTTCTTCTACAAACACAAAAGATGATATCTCATGTACACTTAATGCAGTCAATGATATAATTTCAACTGTTTTTACTAGATTCAAGTTTAAGAGACCTTGATTTGAGGAGATTTGTTTAGCATGGATAAGGTTTTAGTTATTAGATACGGTGAGATTGCTCTTAAGGGACTCAACAGACCCCAGTTCGAATCTCGTTTGATCAGAAATATACGTCGCAAGGTTAGTAGACTTGGTCAGTCTAAGATTAGTTGCAGTCAGTCAAGAGTATATTTGGAGTCTCAGCAGGAGAGATATCCCTACGAGGAGGCAGCCAGGCTCGTTGCAGAGGTGTTTGGCATAGTATCCGTCAGTGTCGCTCACTGTGTGCCATCCAACTATGACGCAATCTGTGCCAAAGCCACAGAGTTGGCCAGGTATGCCTACGAGAGCAAAGGCCTTACTACCTTTAAGGTTGAGACTAAGAGAGGCAATAAATCATTCCCGATGCAGTCGCCAGAGGTATCAATGAATGTGGGTGGCAATATTCTTGACACCATTCCTGATATTACGGTCGACGTTCAGAACCCACAATTTATCGTCTACATCGAGATAAGAGAAAAATCATATATCTATTTAGATAAGATTCCAGGCCAGTGTGGTATGCCTCTTGGTACTAACGGTCGCGCGTTACTCCTGATTTCCGGCGGTATTGACAGCCCTGTTGCAGGCTGGATGATGGCCAGGAGAGGAGTTGAGTTGGAGGCACTCCATTTTGCAACGCCTCCATATACAGGTGAGGCTGCACTGGAGAAGGTTAAGAACCTCTGCAAGCTTTTGTGTGAGTATGTCGATAGGATCCAACTCCATGTAGTTTCTATCACTGACCCTATGGTTGAGTTTGCACAGGTGTGCCCTGAGGAGGAGACTATATTGCATATGCGCAGATTGATGATGATGGTGTCAGAGCGCATTTGCAAGGATAGAGGATTACAGTCCATTGTTACAGGTGAGAATATTGGACAGGTAGCCAGCCAGACAATGGAGGCTATTGCTGTTACTGACAATGCCACAGAGATGCCAGTTTTCCGTCCGTTGATTGGTATGGACAAGAACGATATTATTGCTATTGCACGCAAAATCGGCACATTTGAGACATCCATTCAGGCTCACGAGGATTGTTGTACTGTGTTTGTGGCTAAGCATCCTGCCACAAGACCTCATTTGGATAGGATTGTTGCATCCGAACAAAAGGTTGATATGGAGGCAATGGTTCAGTATGCGTTGGACCATCACGACATTTACGATATTAGGGTCGAGGCATGAGTACAGTAGAACCTTTAGCATATAGGCTTAGACCTCAGACATTGGATCAATTCTATGGTCAGGAGCATATCCTGGGCAAGGGAAAGCTGCTGCGCAGGATGATTGAGGCAGACAGGATAACCTCTATTATACTTTATGGCCCTCCTGGCACAGGAAAGACCACCTTGGCAAAGATAATTGCTAACTGTACAAACGCCAATTTTGAGAGACTAAATGCTGTTACATCTGGTGTTGCAGATATTAAGAGGATTTGCAATCAGACATCTAATGATTTCCTGAATCCCACAGGCAAGACAGTCCTTTTCATTGACGAGATTCATAGGTTTAACAAGGCACAACAGGACGCCCTGTTACCTTCTGTAGAGAACGGCACTATCGTTCTTATAGGTGCAACTACAGAAAATCCATATTTCGAGGTTAATAAGGCCCTCATATCCAGATCCTCTGTATTTATGCTCAAGCCCCTTGACGAGTCTGCAATCTCCATGGTGCTCAAGAGAGCTCTGGAGGATAAGGAGTTCGGCCTGGGACAGTACAATATCTCAATTGATTCAGATGCACTGGAGCATCTTGTAGCCATTTCAGGTGGCGACGCCCGCAGAGCATTGAATGCATTGGAACTGGCTGTGTTGACAACTAAGCCAGACACAGAGGGATGCATTCATATTGATTTTGGCACAGCCGTTGAGTCTTGCCAGAGTGGCGTAGTTCGCTTTGATAAGGATGGAGAGGAGCATTACGACAATATCAGCGCATTTATTAAGTCCATGCGTGGTAGTAATCCCGACGCTGCAGTGTTCTATTTGGCCAGGGCATTATATGCTGGCGAGGATCCAGTTTTCCTGGCACGTCGAATTATGATATGCGCATCTGAGGACGTGGGACTTGCCAACAATCAGGCCCTGCAGATTGCTGTTGCCGCATCGGAGGCTGTACATCGCATTGGAATGCCAGAGGCCAGGATAATTTTGGCTCAGGCGGCCATTGCTGTCGCAGTGAGTCCTAAATCAAACAGTGCATACATGGCTATTAATAAGGCTTTATCTGATATTGAGAATGGCAAGAGTGGCACTATACCTATGCATCTACGTAATGCACCAGTCAAGGGTATGGAGCAGCAGGGATATGGTCAGGGATATAAGTATGCCCACGACTACCCAGGCCATTTCGTCAAAATGGACTTTCTGCCAGATGAATTAAAGGGTACGATTTATTATGAGCCATCCGATAATGGCTCCGAAAAACGAGTTAAAGAATGGTTAGATTCCTGGAGGGACTGATATGTTTAAAAAGGTTATGGCAATAATAGCTTTGGTGGCGATTGTATTGTTGATGCTGGATGTGTTCGTTTTGCATTATGCTCTTGAAATTGCATTGCCCCTTTATATAATATTAACGGTGGCCGGACTGTTGTTCTTGGTTTTCTCCAAGACCGGAGAGGCTACTATGCGAGCCAATCAAGCCCGTAGGATGGCAGAGGAAGATGACTCTGATGACCAGAATTTAGACACTACAGAGGATACTAATGAGCAATAGACGTATATATATGGATAATGCTGCCACAACTCCTGTCAGATCAGAGGTTGTGGAGGCTATGCTTCCGTATTTCACAGATAATTTTGGCAATTCATCGTCTGTGCATGGATTTGGCCGGAGTGCGCAGCAGGCACTCATTAATGCCAGAGCCACCATGGCAGAATTGCTGGGATGCACTCCCAACGAGATATATTTTACATCCTGTGGCACTGAGGCGGACAATTGGGCTATTAGAGGCACCGCCACCAGATTGCGCTCTAAGGGCAACCACATTATCACTTCTTCTATAGAGCATCCTGCTGTACTTAACACATGCAAACAGATGGAGTCAGAGGGATGGAGGGTCACTTATTTGCCTGTTGATAATATGGGGTTAGTATCTCCAGAGGAACTTGACAAGGCCATTACTGACGACACAATTTTGGTTTCCATCATGTGGGCCAACAACGAGATAGGTACTATCCAGCCCATTAAGGAGCTGGCTAAGGTGGCACACGATCATGGCGTTCTGTTCCATACAGATGCTGTCCAGGCAGCTGGTGCATTGGATATTAAGGTAGCACAGGCTGGTGTGGACATGCTGTCAATAAGTGGCCATAAGTTTAACGCACCTAAGGGAGTTGGATGTCTGTATATTCGCAAGGGCGTCCGCATTGATAACATCATATATGGTGGACATCAGGAGAGAGGCCATAGACCTGGCACGGAGAACATTCCTTATATTGTCGGTATGGCAACAGCCCTTAAGCTTGCCTACGAGGAGATGGAGTCTAAGACAGAGCATCTGACTAAGCTGCGCAACCACATCATGGACAGGCTTGTTTCTGAGATTCCATACTGCTTTATCAATGGACACAGGGAGCATCGCCTGCCCAATAATGTCAATGTATCGTTTGAATACATTGAAGGTGAGTCGATTTTGTTGTTTATGGATGCTAAGGGCTTTGCATTGTCAAGTGGGTCCGCATGTACATCAGCATCCCTTGATCCGTCTCACGTATTGCTGGCCACTGGACTTAAGCACGAACAGGCACATGGTTCCATACGTATTTCGTTGGGACGAGACAATACCATGGAGGAGGCAGATCTTTTGGTCGATTCTCTGGTAGAGGTAGTGGCAAGGCTTAGAGCAATGTCACCATTGTTTAACAAATAATCTTTTTGGGAGAATTATTATGATATATAGCGAAAAGGTAATGGATCATTTTATGAATCCTCGCAATGTGGGAGAGATTGAGAATCCCAGCGGAGTTGGCTATGTAGGCAACCCCAAGTGCGGCGACATTATGCAGATGTTCATAAAGGTTGAGGACAACATCATTGTTGATGCCAAGTTCAAGACATTTGGTTGTGGTGCAGCAATTGCCTCCAGCAGTA
>JAZNEA010000033.1:0-11380 GCA_045588325.1 Clostridia bacterium | reverse complement strand
TGGAGCAGTCTCTGTTTCGGCGATCATCATAGGGGTAGTTATAGTAGTTGTGGTAAAGAGGAAAAGTATTAACGAAGCTGACAGAAACGAAAATTGAAAAGTGCGAAGATCCGTGTCTTTATGGCATGGCAGGGTGTGGATTCTCCAGTGGAGTTGCCAGAACAGAAGTTAAGTGCCCCCACAAGGCAGGGGTTCACAGTAGTCGAATGGGGCGGAACAGAGATTAATCCTTGAGCGAAATAAGAGATGGATTCAAGTCCACGCCCTGGCGTAAGTGTGAACTATTTTGTTGTTCATCAGGTAATTATTTGTATGTTATCAATCTAAACAATCGGAAATTGGTGCAGGTTATTGAAACAAGGTGATTAATTAGATTTGCAGGCACTTGCGTGAAACAGAATATATTACAGCAGTTTGCCGCGATTTAAAAAGACAAAGGCTCCCTGTTGGTAGCCTTTGTCTTTTTAATAAGTGTTTTCTGTCATTTCTATATGGCAGTTGTATATCTGCCAATTCTATATAAAATCTACCCAACAGAGACGTGCTTTCGTTTCCATAATTACACCCTCTTTATCCTATTTTCCAAAATCATCATAAGTCAATTTTTGGCAATCAGTCGAGTAGCCAATTAGCAATATCAACAATCTTTATGTCCTCATACTGATACTCATCGTGCTGTGTACGGGCAATTACCATCTTGGGATAGGCATACTTGATTTGAAACAACGGTGAAACCTCACGTTCAAAAGTCTATACTCAAGCAGAGGGTCAAACTCGGGCAAATTGAAATTGATTTGAATGATATTGTGGTCGGGTGCATTCTGTTCGATATAGTTCTTAAATACTTCGAACAGCTTTGATTTCCCACTACGGCGAACATCCGTAATTACCTTAATATCCGGAGTACCGATTACATTGATGAGTTTTTCTAAATATTGATTTCGAGCAATAAGTTTCATGGCGCATAACCTCTCGAAAAACATCATACCGCATTTTTACCATACTCAATAAATTTTCAAAAATGGTAAATAGAAATTTACAAATTTGTTTGCCAGACTGAGCCTTTGCATATTTAAAATTATATGATACAAATATATTGTAAAGCTAAGGACACATAGGAGATAAGTGATTAATCTACTTTGCAGAGGCATGGCCTCTACCACCATAGTCCCAAAACAGTATATAGACTTAAGTGGGGGCGTCCGTACTCTGTTAGAAGAGCATAGGCGCTCTTTGTGTTTTTGATAGGTCAGGAGGACATTATGAAAAAATGGATTATTGCGATTGTTGTTGCAGCAGTTATAATTTCAGTTATCTTTATTTTTATACAGCAGGAATGTTCAAAACCAAAGTATGAGGAAGGAATGGATAAGCCTGTTATTTACCTGTATCCAGAAGCCTCACAAGAAGTGACAGTGACTATTGACATTGATGGTGCACTTACCTGTACATATCCCATGTATGAAAATGGCTGGAAAGTTGTCGCAGAGCCAGATGGTACCTTGACGGACAGCCAGGGACAAACATATAGCTACTTATACTGGGAAGGCAAGACCAATGTTGAATGGGATATGAGCAGCGGCTTCTGCGTAAAGGGAGAAGACACCGCCAAGTTCTTGGAGCAGGCCCTGGAGCAGTTGGGATTGAACCGTAGAGAGGCCAATGAGTTTATCGTGTATTGGCTGCCTATGATGGGGCAAAATCCATACAATATTATCTCATTCCAGACGGATGTATATGCCAAGGCAGCGGAGTTAGAAATCGATCCCGCCCCCGACACTTTGATCCGTGTCTTTATGGCATGGCAGGGTGTGGATTCTCCAGTGGAGTTGCCAGAACAGAAGTTAAGTGCCCCCACAAGGCAGGGGTTCACAGTAGTCGAATGGGGCGGAACAGAGATTAATCCTTGAGCGAAATAAGGGATGGATTCAAGCCCACGCCCTGGCGTAAATACTAATTTAGTAGTTGATAAGGAGATAAACAAGAAATGAGTTTGAAAATAACAGCACTCTTGAACCAAAAACTATTGCACCTATCAGCGAATAATGATTCACTCAACGATATCTGTTTGTGCTCACGAGTCCTGGAATCAAAAAACATTTATGAAATTTCTATTACTAAGGATTTTGTAATAATTACTACTGAATATCTTACTAAGGGTTCGAATTATGCGGCAGACAATGCTATCCCCAACAATATTGATGCATATGATTGGCACGGAAATCATGTGTGGAATATTGCAGATGTTATAGGGAATAAAAATGTTCCTTTTTGGGGCGGGACGGTTGCAACAAAAAATACAATGAAAAATCATTTTGGATTTAATGAGGAATTGTATGACGATTCCTGCGAACTGTTTTGTTGTTCATCAGGTAATTATTTGTATGTTATCAACCTAGATAATCGGAAATTGGTGCAGGTTATTGAAACGAGGTGATTAATTAGATTTGCAGTCGCTTGCGAGAAATGGAATAGTAAAGGAATAGCACATATCCTTCGTTGCTACCAGAGACGGAGTACGGGATCGACTAAAAATATTATTGGAGGAATTTATGAACAGGAAAAAATTTTTTCTTATAGCGTTGCCCACAGTATTAGCTGTGATTACCATGGCTATTGTATTTGGTGGTTTTTTAAACACCAAAGATGTTCCTGAGCCATATGAGTTATTAACATCTCAAACCTTATATCGCGAGTCAGACCTGGAGTATTACGAGGAGACATCAACTACAGAAGATGGCATTATTTGTCATATTTCCGAAGATTACGATTCCAGTTACAAACTTTATATTGAGGAGTTGATAAATAATAGTCCATATATTGTTGAGGGAAGGATTGTCTCAATTGATTATGAATTCAGAAACCCATATAGCAATGAGAAAATAAAGGGATTGTTTTTAGGCAAAGAATATGATGATATTGGGAAATGGATGATTTACACCGTTTATACAGTAGAGGTGGAAAATACGCTAAGAGGACACACGAAGGAGACAATCAAAGTAACCAGAAAAGGTAATACAGGAGATTTCCAAATTGATAAGCAACGAGAAGCATCAGAGAAGTCAGGCTTCACAAAGGCATTTGGTGGAATACTTAATATTAAGGTAAAGTATATTAAGGTGGATGAGGGGGAAATGTGCACCTTCCTGATAAGAGAAAGGTTGGACGATGGCACATATTTGGTTTCAAAAAGGAGTGTATTTCCCACGGATTCTAAAAATGGAGTCAATGTGGATTCGTTGCTAAAGGCGGAAGATCAAAAGAAGTAAGCGGTATATAATTGAATAGACAACATATATAATGTTTGAGCAAAGAGACAGCAGATGGATTCCCATGTTTCATTTACGATGCTATAGTTTTTCACCCCTGTGGCTGGAACAAGTGGGCATGCAGGTATTGTACTTGTACTCGTAACGCCAAATAAGTGATTCAAGATCAATTAACCTAACTGAGGGACCACAAATTGTGGCCCTTTTTCATTGGCCACAGTTGGCAATCCTTATATAATAATATATAATAACTAATCGGACATTTCATTTCGAAAGGAATTAACATAAATGCAGAAACTCGGTGTTAATGAAATAAGAGAGCGTTATCTTAAGTTTTTTGAATCTAAGGGACATCTTCGTCTGCCTAGCTTTTCTTTGGTGCCACAGAATGACCCCAACCTGCTTTTGATCAACGCAGGCATGGCTCCTATGAAGCCTTATTTCACAGGACAGAGCGTTCCCCCTCGCAAGAGAGTTACCACATGCCAGAAGTGTATCAGAACTCTTGATATTGAGAATGTAGGTAAGACAGCACGCCACGGCACATTCTTTGAGATGCTGGGCAACTTCTCCTTTGGAGATTATTTCAAGACCGAGGCCATCCAGTGGTCCTGGGAGTTCCTGACCAAGGATTTGCAGATTCCCGCAGACCTTTTGCACGTTTCCATCTATGAGGATGACGACGAGGCATATGATATTTGGCACAATGTGGTTGGTCTTCCCGATGAGAGGATCAATCGCATGGGCAAGGAGGACAACTTCTGGGAGCTTTCCAGTGGTCCTTGCGGTCCCTGCTCTGAGATCTATGTAGACAGAGGCGTTGAGAGAGGCTGTGGCCGCCCTGACTGCCACGTAGGCTGCGATTGCGATAGATTTATCGAGGTATGGAACAACGTATTCACTCAGTTCAACAGATCTGAGGAGGGTGAGTACACAAGACTTGAGCATCCCAACATCGACACAGGTATGGGCCTTGAGAGATTGGCTTGCGTAATGCAGGATGTTGAGAACATGTTCGACATCGACACAATCCGCCGCATTATCGACAAGGTATGCGCTCTGTCTGGCAAGACATACAACGTAGACCCTAAGACAGACATGTCCATCCGCGTTATCGTTGACCATGCAAGAGGCATGACCATGATGGCTGCAGACGGCATCCTGCCTTCCAATGAGGGCCGTGGATACATCATGCGCAGACTTATCCGCAGAGCTGCACGTCACGGTAGACTCTTGGGTATTAAGGAGGCTTTCCTCACTAAGGTAGTTGAGCAGGCTATTACTGAGTCTGCCACAGCATATCCTGAGCTTACAGACAAGCATGACTATATCATCTCCGTTATCGCCAATGAGGAGGCCAGGTTCTACAAGACTCTGGATGCAGGTTTGGAGATTTTGAGAGAGTACATTGACGAGGCAAAGACAGCTGGCAACACTGTTTTGGCAGGACCTCAGGTGTTCAAGCTTCACGATACATACGGATTCCCACTTGACCTGACCATTGAGATTGCAGGTGAGAGTGGACTTGACACAGACGTTGAGGGATTCCACGCAGAGATGAAGCAGCAGAAGGAGCGCGCTCGTGCTGCATTTAAGGCCAACGAGGACTCCGGTTGGGCAACAGGATCCCTGTCCGTATGCGTAGGAGATCCTAACACAGTATTCACAGGCTATGACGAGATTTCATCCACAGCCAAGGTTGTGAGAATCTTCGATAACAATGAGCTTGTAGAGGCAGCAGAACAGGATGCAGATGTAACATTCATGCTGGACCAGACACCCTTCTATGCAGAGATGGGCGGTCAGATTGGCGACAAGGGTACTGTTGTTGCTCTGGATGGCAGCTTTGAGGTTCAGGTTACAGATTGTCGCAAGGTTGGCGATGGCAAGTTCCTGCATTATGGCCATGTAGTTGCTGGACAGCTGGTTACAGGCGCTGAGGTTAAGGCCTCAGTTGCAGCAGCAGACAGATTGTCCATTTGCCGCAACCACACAGCAACTCACCTTATGCATGCAGCATTGCGCGCTGTGTTGGGAGACCATGTTAAGCAGGCAGGTTCCTACGTTAACGCAGAAAACCTGAGATTTGACTTCTCCCACTTTAAGGGTTGTTCCGCTGAGGAGCTTGCTCAGGTTGAGGATATGGTAAATGCCAAGATTTTGGAGAACATGCCTGTTGTAACAGACGTTAAGTCCAAGGACGAGGCTGTTGCAGAGGGAGCTATGGCTCTGTTTGGCGAAAAGTACGGCGATGTTGTCAGACAGGTAAAGTGTGGCGACTTCAGCATGGAGCTTTGCGGTGGTACACACGTATCCAACACATCCGTAATCGGACTCTTCAAGATTATTTCCGAGGGTGCTGTTGCAGCTGGCGTACGTCGTATTGAGGCTGTTACAGGACTGAAGGCTCTGGAGTATGTCAAGAACCAGGAGACAATGCTTAAGGCAGCTTGCGCAGTAGCCAAGGCCAGCCCTGCAGATTTGGCAAACAAGATTCAGAACATGGCAGATAACGCTAAGGAACTTACCAAGGCTAACGGCGAGCTTAAGGCACAGCTCAATGCAGCTAAGGCAGGAGAGTTCATTACAGACAATCTCAAGGATGTTGATGGCATCAAGGTCGTTGCCGGTCGTGTTGACGGCATGTCCGCAGACGATATGCGCGGATACTGCGAGACACTGAGAGATAAGGTGGGCTCTGGAGTAGTTCTCCTGGGTGCCGCCAACGATGGCAAGGTTGTTGTGCTCTGTGCATGTACTAAGGATATGATCCCTGCAGGCATTAACTGCGGTCAGATTGTTAAGGCATTCGCCCAGGTTTGCGGTGGTAACGGTGGAGGCAAGCCCGACATGGCCCAGGCAGGCGGTAAGGATGCTTCCCAGATGGACAAGGCATTTGAGACAGCACTGGCTACAATCCAGTCCATGAAGAAGTAGGAGAAGACCATGAGCAATTGCATTTTTTGTAAGATAATCGCAGGTGAGATTCCCTCATCTAAGGTTTATGAGGATGATAAGGTTCTGGCCATCAGGGACATCAACCCCCAGGCGCCGGTTCACATTCTCTTTATGCCTAAGAGGCACATGAGCAGCATTTTGTCCCTTGACGAGACTTATGCTGAGGATGTATCCGCCATCATGAGCGCCATCGTTAAGGTGGCAAATGACCTTGGCATTTCCGAGGAGAACGGCATGAGGATTATCAACAACTGTGGCCCCGACGGAGCTCAGTCAGTAATGCACCTGCACTTCCATCTGTTAGCAGGAACTAAGCTAGGAGAGAACATAGTCTGATGATGTCCAATAGCTGCTCTAGCCACGTATACGAATTTTATACTGAGAATAGACAAGAAACTGTACTCCTGGGCCAGCGCCTGGGAGTGCTGTTGCGTCCGGGGGACGTGGTTTGTCTGGAGGGTGACCTGGGCACAGGCAAGACTGTAATTGCCGAGGGCATAGGCCAGGCACTGAAAATTGACGACTACATGACTAGCCCCACATACACAATTGTCAATGAGTATCCCAGACCAGATGGCGACCTGTATCACTTTGACCTGTACCGCTTGTCTGGAGAGGATGAGGTGTATGACATGGACTTTGACTCGTATTTTGACAGAGGGGCAATCATACTGGTGGAATGGCCAGACAGGGCAGGTAATCTGATACCTGCTGATGCGATTAAGGTGTATTTGGCCAAAACAGCAGATTCTACGGAACATAGACGCATAACCATTTCGGCCCACAGACCATTGGAGATATAACATGAAGTATTTAGGAATAGACACAGCCACCGGCACTGCCTCAGTTGCCCTGGCCATAGACGGCCAGATTAGCGAGACGGTTCTGGGACAGGACTGCCGCCAGTCCGCCATGATCATAAGTGCAATAGATGATCTGCTCAAGGCAAATGGCATCGTTAAGGGAGACCTACATGGTGTGGCCTGTGTGGCAGGTCCTGGCTCCTTTACCGGACTCAGAGTCGGCATGTGCACAGCCAAGGCCTTGAGTTATTCCACAAACTCCAGGATGTACAGCGTATCTGCTCTGCAGTGTATGGCCTGGCAGGTCCTATCAATGGGCAACCAGGGGAAGGTGTGTGTCATGATGGACGCCCGCAATGATCAGGTTTACATGGGGTGTTATGAGCTCGTAGATGGTCAGGAGCCTCAGCCAATATCCGAGGACGAGGCTGGTTCTGTAAACGACCTGCTGCCTAAGGCTCTGGATTTGCTGGGCAATGATTGCATGTTGGCAGGTACTGGCATTTATGCCCACAGAGAAATGGTACCATCTACAGCAATTGTGATAGAAGACGTAATAAGGCCATCTGCCGGAGCTGCATCCGCCATTGCACATTATATGGAGGAGAGAGGGTGCTATGCAGATCCCGTGACTGCAGCCCCCAACTATTTGAGAAAATCTCAGGCAGAGAGAGCCCGCGAGGTAGGCAACTAATGGATTATGTTATAGAAAATATGCAGGAACAGCACCTGGCCCAGGTGGCAGACATAGAGAGAGCCTCTTTTGGCAGGGGAGACAAGTCCAAGTCCTACGAAATCTGGTCCCAACAGGCTTACAGGGATGAGATAGCCAAGGACAATAGCATTTGCCTGGTGGCATGCATAGAGGACCTGGTAATAGGTTACTGCAGCATGTATACCTGCGTGGATGAGGGACATATTACAAAGGTTGCTGTTTTGGACAAGTACAGAGGTCACGGCATAGCCAGAGATCTGATGAATAATATGTTTGAAAGAGGCGCTGAGGCAGGTCTTAAGTTCTATGAACTGGAGGTTCGTCGCAGTAATGAGGCCGCAATTGCCCTGTACACAGGCAGAGGGTTTCAGCTGGCCGGAGTCCGCAAAAAGTATTATGCAGACAATGGTGAGGATGCCTTGATTTACACAATGGAGTTGTAATTTACAATATATATTATATTTCAAATCAAGATTTAGGCACTTTGCCATGATTTACAGGGAAATGTAGTGTATGCTATAATTCCCATGTATCTTGATTTGATGTGGATACAGAGTAAGGAATAATACAGGCAAGGGGACAATATGACTTCTAAGACTATCAGCATGAAGAGAGTGTTTGGTATGGGATCTAAGGAGGCCGCTCAGCTTATCAACAGAGCTTCCGTATTCCAGAGCAATATCACACTTAAAAAGGGAGATCACCAGGCAAATGCTAAGAGCTTGCTTGGCGTAGTATCACTGTGTGCCTTTGAGGGCAATGAGATGACAGTTGTGGCAGCTGGCGCCGATGAGGAGGCTGCTGTTAACGACATTATCCAGTTCTTGCAGGGCAACTGATTGTCACATTGAACGACGTTTTTGACTTAAAATGGCAATTAGATAATTTGCCAGACAGACCTGGCGTATATTTGATGCGCGACAAGGATGACAACATCATATATGTCGGCAAGGCAGTATCGCTAAAGAATAGGGTCAGGCAATATTTTAGAAAGAATCACAACCATTCGGAACGCATTCTCCGGATGATATCTAAGATTGACCATTTTGAGTATATTGTAACTAATACAGAGACAGAGGCTCTCGTGCTGGAGAGCACTCTCATCAAAAAGCATTCACCAAAATACAATATATTGATGAAGGACGGCAAGACCTATACTCTGCTGTGTGTAACTATGGCAGATAGGTTCCCCAGGCTTCTTCGCACCCACAACCCCAACATTCCAGGTGGGGTTTATTTTGGTCCTTTTCCCAGCGCATCAGCGGCGGCCCAGGTGGTGGAAATCCTGGGAGAGATATACCCAACCAGGCAATGCACCCGCAACTCCAAGGATTTTGGTCCGGGAGGCAAGGGGTGTCTTAACTATGACATAGGCAAATGCCCAGGCCCCTGCATGGGTAAGGTCACAGAGCAGGAATATATGGAGCAGGTGGATTCGATTATCTCGTTCCTCAAGGGCAACTCCGAGAAGACGGAGCGCCTGCTGGAGCATCAGATGCACGAGGCCGCAGAACAACTGAATTTTGAGAGGGCTGCCAGGTTGAGGGACAGATTGTCCGGAGTTCGCCATATTACCGAAAAGCAGAGGGTATCCTTTAACGATGGACGAGAGTGGGACGTATTTGCCTATACCCGGGAGGACAACAGGGTGTGCTTCCAGGTGTTCTTTGTGCGGAACGGAATGGTCACCGGCAGGGATTATTATGTGGCGGATAACACCGAGGCATGGTCAACGGCCGAGTTATTGTCGTCTTATATAAAGTCGTTCTACCATGACGACGTATTTGTGCCAGAAGAGGTCCTTATAGCAGAGGATGTGGAGGACAGGGCGATTTTGGAGGCCTGGCTCAGTGAGAAGAAGGGTTCCAAAGTCCATATCTCCGTGCCCAAGATAGGTGAGCGCCGCAGGGTCATCGAGATTGTGGAGGACAACGCCAAGATTTCCATGCAGCAATACAAGGAGAGCATCAAGAAGGATTCTTCGGTGATATACGATGCTCTGGCATCCTTAACCCGTATGCTGCAGTTGGACAGCCTGCCTGACAGAATAGAGTCCTACGACATATCCAATCTAGGCAATGAGGATATGGTAGGCGTAATGATCGTATTTAATCAGGGGAAGCCTGACCCCAAGTCCTACAGGAGATTCAAGATTAAGAACCAGGCTGGTCAGGATGATTATGCAGCCATGACCCAGGTGATTTCTCGCAGGTTTAACCACTCGGTGGAGGAGTTTGGACCATGGCCAGACCTTATCCTTTTGGATGGAGGCAGAGGACACGTTAATACCATACGCAGCAGCGGAGCGGTGCCAGAGGAGGTGCCGGTGTATGGCTTGGTTAAGGATGCAAAGCATAGGACCAGAACTATTACTACAGACCGTACAGAATTTGACATATCCAACAACCTGCAGCTCATGCGATTTATATCGTCAATCCAGGATGAGGTTCATAGGTATGCCATAAGCTACCAGCGTTCAACGCGCCAGGCCAAGGTGAACAAATCCCAGCTGGACAGCATTAAGGGCGTGGGGCCTAAACGTAAGCAGTTATTATACAAGGCATTCGGCTCCATGAAGGCCATCAAGGAGGCAACCATAGAGCAATTGGCAGCAGTTAGTGGAATTGACAAGGCAACTGCAGAGGCGGTATATAACTATTATCACAAGGAAAGGCAGGAGTAGTTATGGCAGTATATGTAATGGCAGATCTTCACCTGTCTTTTGGCGAAGTGGATAAGCCCATGGACGTATTTGGCGGTGCATGGGTAGGATATATGGATCGTATCAAGGAAAGCTGGGAGAACACAGTTGGCCCGGAGGACACGGTGATTGTTCCGGGAGACATCTCCTGGGCAATGAAGCTGAAGGACAGCCTGGAGGATCTGAAATTTTTGGACAGTCTGCCGGGGAACAAGATTTTGCTTAAGGGCAACCACGATTACTGGTGGGATACTGTGGCCAAAATGCAGAGATTCCTGTTGGATCATGATCTGAACAGCATAAAAATATTATATAACAATGCCTATGAGGTGGAGGACTATATCCTCTGCGGAACAAGACTCTGGGATAGTGTGGGCTCTAGCTCCGAGGCGGCAGATCGCAAGGCTTATCTGAGAGAGCTGGGCAGGTTAAAAATGTCCTTAGACAAGGGCGTTGCCCTCCAAAAGGCCAGTGGTGTACAGAGCCAAATTGTAGTGTTTACCCATTTTCCACCCACAGCTACATATGACGGAGTACCGGAATTTATGAATTTGCTTAAGGAGTACCGTGTGGAGAAGTGCTACTACGGACATATTCACGGAGTAGGAATTCTACAGGCCACGCAGGGTGATGTTAATGGCGTGGAGCTAAAGCTGGTTTCTGCAGATGCACTGGGGTTTGTGCCATATAGGGTTGGAGTATAGACAGGCAATAGATAAGAAGGTTTGAAGAGATACACAAGGGCACGGGAGAAACTCGTGCCTTTAACTATGTGCAGAATAATAGTTGCTGCTGGACTGCGGCGAAAATATGTAACACCCTCTGTGCTATCATATGGGTAGAATAGGAGGTAAAAAATGCCAAGTAACAACAGTAAATATACTGAGGAAATGAGAGAACAAACAGCTCAGTATATTATCGAATCAGGAAAATC
>JAZNEA010000032.1:0-28134 GCA_045588325.1 Clostridia bacterium | reverse complement strand
TGGGTTCATCAGCAATATGGCAAATGAACTCATATATCAACTCACCGCAGGCGCCATACTCAGGCTCCCTGACGTCCATATCTGCATAGGGTGTATAGGAGCTGTGATGGTCAAAGGAAATAACAAAACTGTCCTCCAACAACTGGGCACGACTATTTAACAGCTGAACAGACGCCGTATCCACAGCTAAAATCAAGTCGTATTTATCCTGTCCATCTGGCCACACAAGGATATCTCCCGCCCCCGGCAGAAAGGAGTATTTGCCATCTACGGGCTCCTGGGCTATAACCACACAACAACTCAAATTCTCGCCAAAAACCCTGGAAACGGCAGATCTGAGGGCCAGAGCCGAGCCTATGCAGTCTCCGTCGCCATTAGCGTGACAAAGCACAGCAATTTTATTTGCTGTGCTCAATCTACTCTGTATAGCGGTAAACAAATCAGTTTTGGTTTGTCTCTCCATTGTCCTTCTCCCTGATATCGTTAAGGATCTTGTCGATCTTAAAACCATAATCTACAGAATCATCAATGACAAAGGTCAACTCAGGAATGGAGCGGATGATGACCTTACGGCCGATCTCGCGTCTGATAAATCCTGTTGCGTTCTTAAGAGCTGCCAAGCAGTTCTTTTTGTCCTCATCTGATCCCATAACGCTAATGTATACCTTGGCATACTTAAGGTCTCTGGTAACATCTACTCGCATAACAGTGACAAACTGTGGCATGCGAGGGTCCTTAATGCTGCCCTGCAGTATTATGGATAACGCTCTCTTAATCTCCTCAGAAATTCTAACAATTCTATCTGACATTATCTGGCAACCTCTTCCATAGTGAAGGCCTCAATTATGTCGCCTTCCTTAAGATCGTTAAACTTCTCAAGCTGAATACCACACTCGTATCCTGTTGCAACTTCCTTCACGTCATCCTTGAATCTGCGAAGGGACTCCATCTTGCCCTCGAATACTACGATGCCATCTCTGACGAGACGCACGTCGGAGTTGCGGATGATCTTACCATCCTTAACCATACATCCTCCAACGGTTCCAACGCCGGAAATCTTGTATAGCTGACGGACCTCTGCATGGCCATGAATAACCTCCTGGAATGTAGGTGCCAGCAAGCCCTTCATAGCAGCCTCAACGTCATCGATAGCCTGGTAAATAACTCTGTAAAGTCTTACGTCTACTCCGTTATCTTTTGCCATATCCATAACATTTAATCCAGGTCTGACGTTAAATCCGATAATAATTGCGTTAGAAAGCTTAGCAAGGTTTACATCGGACTCGTTTACAGCACCAACAGCGCCATGGATAACCTTAACAGCTACCTCGTCGTTGGAGATTTTTTCGAGGGACTGCTTAACAGCCTCAACAGAACCCTGAACGTCAGCCTTAACAATCAGGTTGAGCTCCTTCATCTCGCCAGCCTGAATCTGGTTAAACAGAGCATCCAAAGAAACAGTAGGCATGGATCGCTTGTAAGCCTCCTGCTGCTTCTCCTGCTTACGACGCTCAACTAGCTGTCTTGCAACCTTTTCGTCGTCGATTACATAGAACAGCTCACCAGCCTCGGGGATCTCAGAAAGTCCGAGAATCTCAACAGGAGTGGAGGGACCAGCCTCCTTAATGCGTCTGCCCTTGTCATCTGTCATAACGCGGATACGTCCCATTGTTGTGCCGGATACGATGGAATCACCTGACTTAAGTGTACCTCTCTGTACCAACATAGTGGCAACAGCACCCTTGTTCTTATCCAGACGAGCTTCAATAACTGTACCCTTTGCCTGGGCTGTTGGGTCAGCCTTGAGCTCCTGCATATCTGCTGTAAGGAGCATCATCTCCAAAAGCTCTGGAATACCATCGCCTGTCTTGGCAGAAACGGGAATCATTGTGACATCTCCGCCCCATTCCTCAGAAACTACGCCATAGTTGGCAAGTTCTCTCTTAACGCGATCCGGATCAGCTGTGGGCTTATCGATCTTGTTAATAGCAACAACGATAGTTACGTTGGCAGCCTTAGCGTGGTTAATAGCCTCGACTGTCTGAGGCATAACGCCGTCGTCAGCAGCAACAACCAAAATAGCAATGTCTGTAACCATAGCACCACGAAGTCTCATGGATGTGAATGCCTCGTGACCAGGTGTATCAAGGAATGTAACTGTTCTGCCATTTACGTCAACGACAGAAGCACCGATATGCTGTGTAATACCGCCAGCCTCGCCTGTGGTAACTGCTGTGTTGCGGATAGCATCCAAAAGTGATGTCTTACCATGGTCAACGTGACCCATTACAACTACAACGGGTGGACGTGGCTCCATGCCGGAATCATCCTCTGGCTCCTCATCCTTGAACAGAATATCCTCGGCTGTGACGATCTGTGCCTTCTCAACGGTGACACCGTACTCCATGGCAATCAGGGATGCTGTGTCAAAATCAATTTCCTGATTGACGCTAACCACTGAACCCATGAGCATGAGTCTCTTAATAACATCTGCTGAGGTCTTCTTAAGGGCCTCTGCCAACTCCTTAACAGAAATTGTATCTGCAATTGTAATCTTTGTAAGAACTGCCTTGGGTGGAATATACTTCTCCTTCTTGGGGGCCTTGTATGTCTTGCCACCAGTGAAGAAGTTGTCCATATCCAGATCTTCGATCTCACTGCCAGAGTAGTTCAGCATACGATTCTTGTCGAACCTTGCGTCGTTACCCATATTGCGGGAACGCTCTCTCTCCTTGCTCTGATCCTTAGAATTGGATTTTGCCGCATCCTTGGATGAATCACGCCTGGCGTTAGGCTTTGCAGGCATAAAACCATCTGTTGGCTTCTTTGGCTTTGGCTTAGCAGGAGACTTGCCCTTTGCCTTGTAATCGTCATCCGAATCCTTGTCTGCAAAGGGAGAATAATTGTCGTTCCTAGGCTTATCAAACTGGGGCTTAGAACCATATGGCTTCTGCTGGCCATCTCTGTTAAAGGGTCTCTGCTGACCATTCTGACCGTCTCTGTTATATGGTCTCTGCTGGCCGTCCCTGTTGTAGCCACCCTCTCTGGGCTTAAAGCCGTCCTTGTTATATGGTCTCTGCTGACCATTCTGACCATCTCTGTTGTAAGGCCTCTGTTCTCCACCCTGAGGTCTGTTATCCTGTGGGCGATCGCCAGGGCGCACCTGCTCACGTGGCTTAACATCGCGATTCTTCTTCTGAGGTGTAGTAATCTGTGTGTACTCCCCTCTGTTGAAAGAACGAGGTCTCTTGGCAGACTGGTCTCCCTCAGCATCTGTGTTATTGATGGGCTTTGGGTTTGCCTTAACCTGTGGCTTGGCAGCTGGTGCCTTTTCCTTATTCTGTGGTGCATCGGCAGGCTTTTCGCCACCCATATTCACATAGGAATAGAGCTTTTTAACCTCATCAACGGACAAAACCTTCATGAAGTTTTTGGCTTCGATGCCGATTTCGTTACACTTCTCGATAAGTGTTTTGCTAGGGATATTCAGTTCTTTTGATAAATCGTTGATTTTAATCTCTCTAAATTCCATAATTCTCCTTAACTGTATCTATCTCCTGTATCATCTGGCTGATTAATTCCTGAGGAATTACGCCTCCCAGAGATTTAGAAATTCTCTTCTTGTTTCCCAAGGCCGAGATGCAGTCCTTGTGCTTACATACATATGCACCACGACCACCGGCCTTGAACATATAATCCACAAAAGGGGTGCCTGCAGCATCTCTGCATATCCTGAAAAGTTGGTCTTTCTGGTGCATCTGCCTGCAAACAACACACATTCTGTCGTTCTTGGGATTACTGCTCATCTGTATCAACAATCTCCTCTGCTTCTGCGTCAAAAGAGTTGTCAAAGAGCACCTGTGCCATCTCCTGTGCGTACTGGCTGTCGCTCTTGATGTCGATCTTCCAGCCTGTCAACTTAACAGCAAGTCTTGCATTCTGGCCCTCCTTGCCAATAGCCAATGAAAGCTGAGAATCCGGTACGATAACTCTTGCAGCCTTTTCCTCAGAATAAATCTCAACCTTAGAAACCTTGGAGGGGCTAAGTGCATTGGAAATAAAGTCTGCAGGATCTGCACTCCATACTACAATATCAATCTTCTCTCCGCCCAGCTCGTTTGTAATGTTCTGTACTCTGGCGCCTCTCTGGCCAACACAGGAACCTACGGGATCAATACCTGCCATTGTGGCATTTACAGCAATCTTGGTGCGGGAACCGGCCTCTCTGGCAATATTGAGAATCTCAACTGCGCCAGTCTTAATCTCTGGAACCTCCAACTCAAAGAGTCTGCGAATAAGTCCAGGGTGAGTTCTTGATACGATAATTTGAGGGCCAGACCTTGTTGCATCCTTAACGTCAACAACATAGAGCTTAAGGTGCTGGTTGATGAAATACTTCTCTCCAGGCATCTGCTCGCCATAAGGCAATACAGCCTCTGCCTTACCAATACCGATAATGCAGTTGTTGCGATCGATCTTGTGGATTACACCTGTAACCAACTGATCCTTCTTGTCCTTATAGTTCTTGTAAATATTATCTCTCTCAGCCTCTTTGATCTTCTGAACCAAGATCTGCTTAGCTGTCTGTGCAGCGATTCTCTGGAACTGGCTGGGTGCCTTTACGATTTCCTCAGAGTCCTCTCCAATATCCTCGTTGTGATCGATTGATCTCTCATCATCAACAGTAATGTGACCGCTGGAAGAATCAGAATCAATAAATGTCTTCTTGCGAACTACGATACCAATCTCACCAGTCTCCATGTTGAGAAAGGCACGGATGTTCTCATCAGACTCAAAGTACTTCTTATAAGCAGTAGTAAGAGCAGACTCAATAGCATCTACGAGAACCTGCTTCTCAAGGCCCTTGTCTCTGCTCATTAATTCAATTGCATTAATCAAATCGTTTCCCATATAATCCTCCATCAAAATATAACAGTTCTCTTAACCTGTTTAACATTATCAAAATCCAATTCCAAGGTTGTGTCCTTGATAGCAATTACAAGTTTGTCCTCCGTCTTGGAAACCAGTTTACCCTCCAGCTTATGCTTTTTATTCACTGGATTGATGAGTTTGACCTCTATATCCTCGCCCTCGTATCTGACATAATCGCGATCCGTGGTCAATGGTCGGTCAAATCCAGGTGAACAAACCTCAAGATTGTAGGGTTCATCCGGCATATCCAATAAATCAAGGCCCTGATCAAACTCTCGGCTCAAATCTCCGATGGTGTTCATATCGACGCCTCCTCGCTTGTCTACAACAATACGATAGTATCTCATATTGTTTTCGCGACCAGTCTCGACGGCGATCAACTCAACATCGGAATCTGCAAGCACTGTCATGACCATCTCTGTAATAGCATCAACTATCTTAGCTCTGCCAAGTGCCATAAAACCTCCGCTAAATAACAACGAAAGAGTGGCCCAAGGACCACTCTTCCAAAAAACTCTAAGCAACAAACGTATATTAACATTATAAAAGGTGATTGTCAATCCACTTCAGTGAAATGCAAGGCTCAATCAATACCTGTTAAAGTGTAGCGGAGGTAATCATCGTATCTTTATATAATGACCTCGTGTACTTTAAACACATATCCATCAAAACCTCCATCTCCTATTTCACCGCTTTCCTCAGCCTTTTTGTAATCAGCAATAAACGCTACAACGTCCTCATAGGTTTTGAATAAACCATATTCGTTAAGTTTATCCTTATAGATTTTAAAAGGTTCATACCAATCTAAGTCAGTAATAACTTGTTCATCCAAAGGAACAGGACAAAACTCATATCCAATAAACTTCATGTCAGGAACTTCTCCGTGCCAAAGTTCACACCCATAATTGCTCTCAAGAAACAAAACTCTTACATCAATTTTTAATTCATTGCACTTATTCAGATACCTTCGATATAACTCCGGATCGGATATAAATTCACGAATAACATACCAACCTTTTTCTACCTCAACAGAAAATTGTTCGTCAGTCAGTTTTCGACATTGTTCATCACCTACTGCACGCAGTGGGTATTTCCAATAGGCACAAATTCCCTGGTAATCAAAGCTATCTACATAATTTGTTCGATCCTTATCACAAACTAAAAATCCATTCTTATTCCACATATTAAACTCCTTATTTTATAACGTTTATATAGGGAACTTCTGTGTTATACCATCGTGGAGTGCGTTGCATATTGCATCTCAGTCCACTATTTTTGTTTATGTCTAAACTCTATTCGGTCAAACAAAACAAATATCTCATCTTCAAAGATTGGAACATACTCCCATCCACTCCTGGGTTTCGCTCTGAACCCAAATGCCTTTCTCTCCCAAAAAGAATCTAAGTAAATAACTGATTTTCCTGGATATAGCGCATCGTATACTAACTCTTTTATTTCTCGGAGTTCTGGAATATCTGTCTGTGATATGGGTTCATTTGACCCTACTATTAAGCCCCCTGACCCTACTTCTTCTACATATATTTTTTCATACGCTTTGCTTTTGGTTAAAACATCTGGGAGTCTTTCTCTCTGAAGTGGTGAGATTAGGTTAAACCATTCTGTGCCACAAACATAACTATATGGTGTCCATTCATATTCTTCATAACCCATTTCTCTACATGCCTGAACACAATCAAGTCGTCCACCAAACACCTTCATATGTGCAAAACAGGGGTATTTGCCACTTTGGGGCTCTAAGGATACGCACCCACTGACATTAGAAGATTGTTGGGCAACCTTTCGAACTATCCTTTCAAATTTCTTGGCGAACTCATCAATATGTAAATTTAGCGTTCCTGCAACAACGGAAACAAAACATCGTCCACAATATAATCCCGGAAATCTCAAATATGGATTAACGAAAAACACCCCCTGAATATCATGAGACGGAAATGAACGGACAAGTTTTTTATTAGGCATATTCATAAACTCAAGAAGTGCCTGTTTCAGTTCTTCTTTAGACATACCCTTCTTAAAATAACGATCAAACTCATCCATATACCCCACAGGAAGGCCATCTACAGACATGCAGGCATATTTCATGTTATTGTTATATTCTTTTAATGTTTTTCTGTCATACACTATCTCGCTTAAAAATTCTCCCTCAAAGCCAAAATCAAATCCACCCTTGGAATTACTATGAGAATTAATCAGCTCTCGAATCCTCTCCTCTTTGACAACCTTTGTACCCCAGTACCATAGGCAAACAGTGCTATCACGGAAAAGTTCACTAAGCTCTTTTTGTATTAGACTCATAACCTCTATAATCTCGGATAAAGTAAGTTGGTAAAACATCAATCCCATATGAAGTCTTCGTTCATCTATGCACGAGCCATGACACATCGCCTTTGATGAAAAATTCATTCGTTTACCTCCCATTCTTAAAAAGCATGCAACTCTACAACGGAGCTAACTCCCCTCGGCACTGGGCTTACCACTCCTGAACCCATCAGTCAGTGTCACCTAATCCCTGTATTTGTACCAATCAACGGAATCCAAGAATCTATCTACTGCCTCTGACTTTCCTCGAGCGTATTTATTAAGAACCTTGTAGGTTTTCTTATTCATCTGAATCATTACAACTCGTTTTCGATCAATTGAATAGTAATCGCCTTCTTCCGGCTCTAGGCTAAAGCATGCAATATCGATATCTTTATTTATAAGAATAATATGCTTATACCTTTTCGCATCTATCTCTATAGCCTTCGCTCCGCACACCTCACCCCAGCACAGCTTTACTCTACAATTAGATATTCCTTTTTTGTCTATCTTTACTATTTTTTGAACCATCGTCAACAAAAAAACGAACAATAGCAATACTGATAAGCTCTGCAAACATCAAAAACAGTATGCCAATCAGCTTATCATCTTGCGCGAACACTTTGGGTAATATCAACACAAAAGGCATACTCAAGACAATTATCATCCCTAAAGCTTGACTAAGAATTGCAAAACCTATGTACATGCCTGTTCACTCCATTTCTGTATAGTCTCCAAAGAACCAATCAGCATATTCAAAAACCACCATAACCTATTGAACTTTCCAATAGGCACAAATTAGGCACAAATTCAGCTGTAAATACAACTGTCGGTACTAAAAGTGATGCAATTATCTTGGTAAACAAGTTTGATTTGGCCATACTATTCCTCCTTAGTCTCATGGACCACAAGGAATAGCGGACAAGAAATATGGACTAGCAAAACATTAACCACGTTTCTAGCTAACTTATTACTTAGCTTGTAGTCCCTGTATGAAATAAATATAAAAAGATCTGTTACTATTGTAACCTATGATTTAAATCTATTTCATTTGAACATATATGTCAATAGACCAGAATCCAGACACAGAAAAAAGGCCCGACAACGTCGAGCCTTTGAACAAACTATATGTTGCTAAATTAAGCCTTGGGGCCTGCTGCAACAAGTGCCTTACCAGCCTCGTTGCCCTCATACTTAGCAAAGTTCTTGATGAATCTGGAAGCCAGATCCTGTGCCTTTGTCTCCCACTCAGATGCATCAGCATATGTGTCGCGAGGATCAAGGATCTTGGTGTCAACACCGTTAAGCTCTGTGGGAACCTCAAAGTCAAAGTGAGGAATCTTCTTTGTAGGAGCGTTGTTGATGTCGCCATTAAGGATAGCATCGATAATACCACGTGTATCGCGGATAGAGATACGCTTGCCAGTGCCGTTCCAACCTGTGTTTACCAGGTAAGCCTTAGCGCCGCTCTCCTCCATCTTCTTAACGAGCTCCTCAGCGTACTTTGTGGGGTGCAGCTCCAGGAAAGCCTGGCCGAAGCAAGCAGAGAATGTAGGTGTGGGCTCTGTGATGCCACGCTCTGTACCTGCAAGCTTAGCTGTGAAACCGGACAGGAAGTAGTACTTTGTCTGCTCGGGAGTCAAGATGGAAACAGGAGGAAGTACTCCGAATGCGTCTGCAGAAAGGAAGATAACGTTCTTAGCTGCAGGTGCTGTAGAAACAGGAGTAACGATGTTGTTAATGTGGTTGATTGGGTAAGAAACACGTGTGTTCTCTGTAACGCTCTTGTCGTTAAAGTCGATCTTGCCCTCGCTATCCAATGTAACGTTCTCAAGAAGAGCGTTGCGCTTAATAGCATTGTAGATGTCAGGCTCAGAATCCTTGTCAAGGTTGATAACCTTAGCGTAGCATCCACCCTCAAAGATGAATACGCCATTGTCATCCCATCCGTGCTCGCCGTCACCGATCAGAAGACGCTTAGGATCTGTGGAAAGTGTTGTCTTACCTGTACCGGAGAGACCAAAGAAAATAGCTGTGTTCTCGCCGTTCATATCTGTGTTGGCAGAGCAGTGCATGGAAGCAATACCCTTGAGAGGCAGGAAGTAGTTCATCATGGAGAACATACCCTTCTTCATCTCGCCGCCGTACCATGTGTTAAGGATAACCTGCTCACGGGATGTAAGGTTGAATGCAACTGCTGTCTCAGAGTTGAGGCCCAGCTCCTTGTAATTCTCAACCTTAGCCTTAGAAGCATTGTAAACGATGAAGTCAGGCTCAAATGTCTCAAGCTCCTCTGCTGTAGGAACGATGAACATGTTCTTAACGAAGTGTGCCTGCCATGCAACATTTACGATGAAACGGATAGCCATACGTGTGTCCTTGTTTGCGCCGCAGAATGCGTCAACAACAAAGAGTCTCTTGTTGGAAAGCTCCTTAACAGCCAAATCCTTGAGAACATTCCATGTCTCAACGGATACGGGGTGGTTGTCGTTCTTGTTCTCGTCGGATGTCCACCATACTGTGTCCTTGGATGTCTCATCCATAACAATGTACTTATCCTTAGGGGAACGACCTGTGTAAACGCCAGTCATTACGTTAACTGCACCCAGCTCGCTAACCTGACCCTTCTCATAACCCTCAAGCTCGGGCTTGGTCTCCTCTACGAACAATGTCTCGTAGGAAGGATTATGTACAACCTCAGTAGTGCCGGTAATACCGTACTTGTTCAGATTCAGTTCTGCCATCTTGTATATAACCTCTTTCTATAAAAATAATGCCTGCCTAAGCAGACATGTTAATAACATCAACTCCACTTAGCCATACTATCTCACGATAGCATAAAAATAATACAACAGAACAAGTACAAAAGCAACAACCAAAAAGTTATTTATCCTACATAGTATGGACCGTTTTTGTATTGTTTTTTGTTTGTTTTTACAAAAGGAAAAGCCCGGAGGATTTTCCCCCCGGACTCATGAACCAATATACTATCTTTGACCCTTTTCGAAAGGTATTCCCTCTGCCTTGGGAGCCCGTGATGTTTTTGATGTAAAGGCCAAAACTATCAACGAAATAATGTATGGCAACATATTATAAACATTGCTGGGAATATCCAGTTCTACCAATACTGGAAATGCTGTATAAACATTAGAAAGTGCTCTGAACAAACCAAAGATCAATGCAGCTCCAGCGATTTTCCAGGGGTGCCATCCACCAAAAATCATAACTGCCAGTGCCAGGAAACCTGCACCTGCAACTCCGTATTTAAAGTCCCAGCTGGAGTTTGCAGAAGCAATATATACCAGTCCTCCTATGCCTCCCAGGAGACCCGATATCATGACACCTGCGTATCTCATCTTGCCAACATTTATACCAGCAGCATCAGCAGCATGAGGGTGTTCACCACAGGCATAAAGTCTGAGTCCAAACTTTGTTTTGTAGAGTACTATTGATGATACAATAAGGGCAACAATAGTCACAACAAAGAACCAGTTAAACTCGAACATTCCGTTCTCGCCAATATTAAATCTTATTACAAAGGCCTCATGCTCCTCGATATACCTGATGATAGCTGAAACATTATCGCCATTGGATGAAGATGTATTTATGGCTTTAACCACAACTGCAGCAAATGCTGTAGCCAGGATGTTCATGGCCGTACCAACCAATGTTTGGTCAGCCTTAAAATTGATGGCCGCAACCGATAGTAGCAGTGAGAATATGACGCCAGCCAATGCCGCCATCGAGATTGAGAGCAAAACAACTACAAATGGTGATGCTCCCTGAGGCATAGACATCATTGTCAACGCTCCACCTAAGGCACCAATTACCATAATTCCCTCAAGACCAATGTTAATGACACCGCTATGTTCTGAGAACATTCCTCCCAGGGCCACCAGGATCAGACAAGAGGCATATATCAGAGTGTATTGAATCAATAAAATCATTTCTGCTCTCCCCTTTCTGCCTTACTCTTGCTAAGGTGCTTGATAATCTGGCGAACAATCATTGAGAACGCACTGAAATATATGATAATGGCAACGACAAGTGATGATATATCTGAACTGTATACATTCAGGTCAATCATGGTTCCGCCTATAGAAATGTGCTTAATAAAGTAGGACGAGAATATAACTCCTATGGGGTTAAGTCCACCAAGGAATGCAGCAACGATACCGTCAAATCCCATGGAGGGCAATGCAGAAGCCGATGTCTCCCACTGCTCAATGCCTGTCAAATAGTAGAATGCTGCACCAAGTCCTGCCAGTGCTCCCGAAATAGCCAGTGTCAGAATGATGTTCTTGTGGTCATTCATTCCACTGTATTTGGCTGCATGCTTGTTAGCACCAGTAGCCTTAAGCTCGTATCCGAACACAGTCTTGTTGAGGATAATGCTTATTATAATTGCCAACAGTATGGCAAAAATAATGGATGGTCCAAAATACTCATTGTTCAGTAATTTATCCAAGCCCAGGGTGGGTATCCTGGAATCAGGAGCATAGTTGTGCAATTGCAGTGTACCAGGGCTGGTTGTCTCCTTTGTCAGGTCACTGGAAAGCCATATGTTGACAATATACAAGGAAATCCAGTTGAGCATAATGCCCGATATAACCTCATTTACATTGAACAAAGACTTAAGTGTGCCAGAGATTGCTCCCCACAGCATACCGCCCACCATGGCGAACAGAACACAGAGATACCAGGGCCAATCCCACGCAAGGGCTGCCCACATGCAACATCCAATACCAATGGTGTATTGTCCTGCGACGCCAATATTGAACATACCAACCTTATAGGCAAATGTTACTGCCAATGAGGTCATAATCAATGGTGCAGTGCGAACCAGTGTTCCGCCAATATTCTTCAGAATAAGATTTGTTCTGGTAAAGTTAAAGTAATTCTTCAAGATTGTCAGTATAGCCTTAGGTGCTCCTGCAGGATTAATGCAAAGCAATACTACAAAGCCAACCAGCAATCCGACGATAATAGCCGCCATTGAGGCTAAAAAGGTTTGTACTCCCGGAGAATCCAGTTTAATCTTTTTAAACTTCATTATGACTCACCTCCAATTGCTACATCGTTCTTTGCACCAGCCATGTATAGTCCAAGCTCCTGTACTGTACATGTAGCAGGATCAAGTTCACCAACAATCTGGCCCTCAAACATAACAAGAATCCTGTCTGCAACAGACATAACCTCATCCAATTCGAGGGATACAAGCAATACTGCCTTGCCTGCATCTCTCTGTGCGACCAGCTGACTATGCACCTGTTCAATGGCACCAACATCCAAACCTCTGGTAGGCTGTACAGCAATCAACAGGTCCGTATTTCGATCAATTTCTCTGGCAATAATCGCCTTTTGCTGGTTACCGCCGGACATTGATCTGGCAGTTGTTATTGCACCTTGTCCTGAGCGAATGTCATACTCTTCGATAAGTTTTTCGGAGTACTGACGAACTGCGTCAAAGCGCACAAATCCGTTCTTTTGGAAGGCGGGCTCAAAATATCTCTGCAGAACCAGATTCTGCTCCAGTGAATAGTCCAATACTAATCCATGCTTATGCCTGTCCTCAGGAATATGACTCAACCCGGCCAAATTTCTATTACGTATTGGCATTTTGGACAGCTCAACTCCGTTTAACGTTATACTGCCGGAAACCAAAGGATCCAGTCCGGTAAGGCCGTATACCAACTCAGTTTGACCATTGCCGTCTATACCGGCAATACAGAGGATCTCACCCCTATGCACGTCAAAAGTAACGCCCTTTACAGCATTGTTCTTATGTTGTTTAGATGCTACCACCATATCCTTGACGCTAAGCACCACATCACCAACATTTGCCTTTTGCTTATCAACCTGGAGCTGTACCTTGCGGCCTACCATCATCTCGGACAACGCCTCCACTGAGGTATCAGATACATTAACGGTACCAATGCATTTACCCTTACGGAGAACTGTGCATCTATCTGCAACCGCCATAATCTCATGTAGTTTGTGGGTGATAAACAAGATCGCCTTACCTTCACGGGCAAACTGCCTCATGATAGATATAAGCTCATCTATCTCCTGAGGCGTAAGCACCGCTGTTGGCTCATCAAAAATCAAAATATCATTATCGCGGTAGAGCATTTTTAAAATCTCTACACGCTGTTGCATTCCAACTGTAATATCCTCAATTTTAGCATCGGGATTGACGCTGAGGTGATACTTTTCTGACAGATCCATAACCTTCTGTCTGGCTTGTTTCTTGGTAATAAACCCTAGCTGAGTAGGCTCCATTCCAAGAATAATGTTGTCAATTACAGAAAAACATTCAACCAGCTTAAAGTGCTGATGTACCATGCCTATGCCCAGGTTGGTGGCGTCATTGGGGTTGTTAATCTTAACCTCTACCCCATCCTTGAGTATTCTGCCCTGCTCTGGCTTATACAGGCCAAACAGAACGCTCATTAGCGTTGATTTTCCTGCGCCATTTTCTCCCAACAGGGCATGGATCTCTCCCTTTCGCAGACCGATGGAAATATCATCGTTGGCCACGATTCCAGGAAAGACCTTGGTAATATGTTGCATTTCAATTACGAACTGTTCGTTCATATTGCCCCCAAAAATGATAAGGGACGGCAGATTTAGCCGTCCCTCGATTAATTAATAGATGTTTTTACAAAACGGCGAATTACTTAATATTTCCGTAGTAGTTTACGGTAACCTTGGCTCCAGTAACAGGAGCATTTACTGTGTCTGTGGAAACAGTAATTGTCTTGTCATAAAGCTTCTTAACAAGAGCCTTATAGTCGTCCTTTGTGAATTCATCATCCCACAGTGTAGAGTCCATAGGAAGCTGTACATAGTTGGCCTCAGGATCTGTGCCGGAAACGAGTCCCAGGTTCAGAATCTTGCCCTTGTAGTCATCCCACTTACCATCTGCAATAGCGCCCAGCAACAGTTTTACTGTGGGCTGGAGACCCTTCATAGCAGAAGTAATTGTCATACCCTCGCCATAAGCGCCATCGATTGTGGCCTTCTGGTCAACGTCAACACCAATAACCTTACCGTTTGCAACCTTCTTAGCTGACTCTGCTGCAGATGTATAGATACCGCCGCCGCAAGCAAATACTACCTCAACGCCCAGGTTCTGATACCAGTTATCTGTATAAGCTGTAATCTGGTCATCACCAAAGAACTGGTTGCCGTATGCGTACTCAATAGTAACCTCAGCATCCAAAGCCTCTGCTGCATAGTTAGCGCCCTGTACAAATCCGTATCCGAAACGAATAACTGCAGGAACAGCCATGCCGCCCAGGAATCCAAGATGTCTGTATCCCTGCTCTACAGCATAAACACCTGCCATGAAACCAGAAAGCTCCTCCTGATAAACAGCGCAGAATACATTGCTGGACAGATACTGTGTGATGTCATGATTCTCTGGAACCCAGTCATATGCCTCGCCAAGGGCCTCAGAAAGGATGTCGCCTGCTGCAACGTCAAGTGCTACGAACTTAACATCAGGATACTCGTTCTGAACTCTGACGATAGTACCTGCAAAAGCATATCCAGGGAGAACGATAACATTATATCCCTCGTTGATAGCCTGCTCTACAGAAGTAACACGTGCATCAGTGTTGTTGTCTGCGGGCTTGAAATACTTGAAATCAACGCCATTTGCCTCACACCACTCCTTGCTGGCCTCGTATGTAGACTGGTTGAATGACTGGTCTGTAATATCACCATAGTCAGTAACCATAGCAACCTTCATATCAGATGTGCCATTGTTGCCTCCACAAGCTGTGAAAACCACAAGTACTGACATGAGCATTGCCAATGCAAGAACCAAAGATAATACCTTCTTCATTTTGCTCATTCCTCCATTATTTTTAATGCAAACATATACTGTTGCACCTTTAATTTACTCCTTTGTTATTTTTTTGTCAATAAACGCTAAATATTATTGCCATAAAATGCCAAAATTTAGACGGAATGTACCATGGATGGTTCAAAAAGAATGAAAAGTGAGTTAGTTTGGCCAATACAAGCTCTTGCTTTCAGCCATTAACTAACTCACTCTTTAGCTAATCACTATAAACTTTTAATTATCAAGGTTTCCTCTGCCAAATCCCTCAGGGAGCAATTCTTTAAGGAAATATTCGTCGTAGCCATCAGGTTTTACGACTATGATTACAAAGCTGTCAGGATCACAGAATTCCTGCATTACCTGCCTGCAAACTCCGCAAGGAGGCGCAGCATCTGAGACAACCCCACCTTTTCCTCCGGCAACGGCAATTGCTACAAAATCCTTATGACCAGAACTAACGGCCTTGAAGATTGCAACTCTTTCTGCACAACAGGTCGGTGAATAAGCTGCATTCTCAATATTGCAACCTGTAATGACATCGCCATCAACAGTAAGCAGGGCGGCACCTACGGTGTATCCGGAATATGGAACATATGCCATGGACATTGAATCCCTAGCCATCCCAGCAAGCATATCGGCAATCTTGGGATTAATTAAACCTCTAACCATTGTCCTGCTCCTTAATCTTGCGCTGCCAACATCTGTGGCACATGGCTACATATTTGTCATTTCCACCAATCAGAATCTGGTCTCCATGGGTAATAATCCTGCCGTTTTCATCAATTCTGGCATTGACTATAGCCTTAGATCCACATTCACACATGGTTTTAATCTCCTCTATTACATCGGCAATCTCAAGCAATCTACGGCTGCCTGGGAAGGTCAATGTCATAAAGTCAGTCCTAAGTCCGAAACACAAAACTGCTACCTGTAGCTCGTCCACTATGCGCCGAAGTTGGTTGATATGTTCTACACTAAAGAACTGGCTCTCGTCAGCAATAACTACGCTAGAATTTCCAGAAGCAAGAAACATCTCGTAGATGTTATCATCTGGATTGATTATGTTAACACTAGCGGATAAACCGACTCTGGAACTGACCTTATCATCCCTTTTGTCGATAGAAGGTTTAATAAGCCACACCTTCATGCCCCGTTCTTCGTAATTAAACTTTGTAATTAAGGCCTGAGCTGATTTTGATGAGCCCATGGCTCCATATTTAAAATAAAGTTTTGCCATAATATCCCCTTTGGAGTTAAGAGTTAAGAGATAAGAGATAATAAAGTTGGTTAGTTTATAGTTTGCTAACTAAAAACTGACCTATGGAACGCTTTTCACTCTTCACTCTTCACTCTTCACTTTTCACTTTTCACTTTTCACTTTTCACTCTTAGTTCATAACTGATTAACACCGGGTTCTTAGGGCTGAGCCCTAAGCCGTGCCCCCGGCGCTTGCGGGAGTAGCCGGCGACTTTTGGTTACTTTGGGTCGGTCCAAAGTGACAGTTTTTCACTCTTCACTCTTAGTTCTTATCTGCCCTAATATCTTTCCCAGTAGAGTTCACCCCAACCAGTCGTATCAAAAGTCTTGCGAACAACATCACACATAAAGTTCAACTTGGCCTTCATGGTGTCATTTTTCATAAGATCGTCTGCCAAGCTGGGATCTCCCATAACCTTTTCCATGATTCTGGATCTATCTTCCTTGGCATATGTCTTGGCATATGCATCAACAAAGTATACTCCATCCTTGCGCCAGTCGTAATACGTCCAATGAACAGAATCATTGTCATAGTAGTCGTAGGTATCGTAGTAAGCAAATCCATCGGGATTGAGCTCATCCCAGCCATCATCCCAGTCAGGGTCCATGCTAGAAGCCTTTGCCTCAATTGCGTGCCACAACTCGTGAGCAAAATTGCCCTGTTGTCCATACTGATATGTTACGTCCAATGCTACATTGTAGGTATACGTTCCCTTGTTGAAATATGCAATGGTGTTATTTGTGGAGGTAATGCTACCAATCAAATAGATGTAGATACCACCATTTCCCTGTGCATCCTTAAACTGCTCAAAGAAGTTATCAGGGTAACGTGCTGCAACCTGCTCCAACTCGTTGAGTGAAAATGCGATGCAATTTCTCTCATACTCAGAGGGAAGGCTATTGGTATATGCACTAACATAACTTGAATTCTGCAGAGGCTTAGCACACTGATTAGACAGGAAAATCTTAAATCCAAATCTCTTTTCTAGGTCGTCTGCCCTTTGTCTCAAGGCTGCCAGGTGCTCTGCAACCTCCTCAATGGTGCTGTCTGCAATAAAATTATCTACAATTGTTTTGTCAACATTAAAGCTATTTGACTTCTCAGTATTGGCAACCTCTGTAAAGGTGAGCAAATCTGTCCTCAGGAGCACGAGTTTCCACTTATCGCCATCCTTAACCATGGAGAGCAACATATTATCGCTCTCAATATAATCGAGATATGAAATATTACCCTCGAACTTATCTGTAAAATCGCACCAGAAAAGCTTCTCGCCATCTATGCGATACAGCTTGTTGATCAACTTTCCGGAAAGCTCACCCTCAACGTAGGTATAGTTCTTAACAAAATATGGTGAGCCAATTATGAGGCGATATCCATAGGTCCAGTCATCCTCTACTGTAGAAGGTGCTATAGAATATCTGGAACCATCCATTTCCTTGTTCAATCTGAACCCGCCATCTGCGAAATTTACTGCGTAGGCAGCGCCATCGACAAATACTCTGGACATCTGCTCAGTATTGAGACTCAGTGGCTGTCCGGATACAACATCAAGCACCATGCTGGCTGTACCATACTTATACATAGATGTATTAACTGAAATGTACAGATGATTGTTCTTGCTGTCAAAGGCATCAACATAGCTGACTCTCATGCCGTATGGAGTCTCAATATATCTCTTGGCACCTGTGGCAACATCACACTCATAAAGGTACCCCTCAAATGCCAGGTAATACTTAGTAAAATCCGCATTGAATATCGCACCATAGTTGTCCACGGCCAACGTCTTAGTAACAGAAAGATCGCTGCCTAAAAAGTAAAACTCCTTGCCGGAATAATTACTGGCCAGGATCTGTCCTGTTGTGGGATTGGTGTCAACAATCATGAACTCATAGGCAAAAGTGGGGCCTAAAGTATACTCGCCTGTTGCCAGATTGTATGTTGCTGTATGCGTTTCCTGCTGAGCATAGGAATCGATAGAATCCTGCGAATCCTCTTTCCATGTGATGAGAATGCTATTCCCTCCCAAATAATATACCTGGGGAGCAATAGAAAAAGAATCAATATTAAGTTCAATCAATATCTCATTTGGCAACAGCTGTCCAAGAGTTGGTGCTGGTGTAGGTGTTGCTGTAGGTGCAGCGGTAGGAGTGGCTGTAGCTATAGGATCTTTGCCTCCTGTTGTCTCCTGGTTACCGCATCCAACAAATACTGCCAATATGGCGAATAAAGCTATTATAATTGCTATTGTTTTATTTAATTTGGGATGCATATAATCCTCCTAAAACAAAATCCCGTGCCATGTTGGCACAGGATTATTGTACTTCAAAAATGCAATCTATACAACTTTACGTATCTAAAATTATCTGCCAATTGTGGGACGATTTACTCCCATGCTGGTTTCCAAAATTGCAATACCAACATTGGCGCAGTGATCAGAAATACTTGTGTAGCAGGACAAAACCTCCATGAATATGAGGCCCATCTCAACTGTACAATATCCCTTTTGCAATCTCTTAAAATGATGATCCTTCATTCTGGCAAGGGACATTGCGATTTTCTGCTGTAACTGTCCAATCTTAATGGCAGCTGCAGAGTCCTCTGCCGCAAAAGCGTGAATTGTCAGATTAAGCAACTCCTCCATCATCTCATTAATTGATTTGAGCTCCTCAGATGCTGCCTGTGAGAAGTTCAGCTCCTTATTCTTCATGTTAGATGCACAAATCTTAAGTCCCTGAGCATGATCACCAATACGCTCAAAGTCGCTGAGGGTTCTCATCATAAGAGAAACTTGACTTGCCTCGTGATGGGTCAGATTGTGGCTGGAAAGTTTAACAAGGTAACGACCCAAATTGGACTCGTATTGATCCAGCTGATCCTCCATATTGGATACAGAGTCTGCCTCCTTATCGATATACTTCTGCAAAAGGGTAGTTGCCTTAAGGTATGCATCTCTGGAAAGCGCTGACATAGATTCAGTCATAGAGTAGGCCTGAGATACGGCAAATGATGGAACGGCCATAATTCTCTCGTCCAAAACTGCAAAGTCCATTTCCTCTTCCTTTTTGCCCTTTACGATAATCTTTGCCAGTTTTTCCAGTAACTTGACAAATGGGAACAGCATAACCGTAGTCGCAATGTTGAAAATCGAATGCAAAACAGCAATGGCAAATGGTGTTGCTGTGGAGTCTGTGATTGCAAAATTAAATATTCCGTCTGCTACCAGCCAGATTGTAAGACAAACTGCTGTACCAATGCAGTTAAATAAAACATGGACACAGGCAACTCTGCGAGCATTCTTCTTAGTACCGATGGCTGACATCAAGGCAGAAATACATGTTCCGATGTTCTGACCCATGATGATCGGAATTGCTGTGCCATATGTAATAGTTCCAGACACAGCCAGCGCCTGCAAAATACCTACAGAAGCCGCAGATGCCTGAATAGCAGCAGTTACTATGGTTCCTACCAATACGCCCAAAATAGGATTATTAAAGGCCGTCAAGATGCTGGTAAACTCTGGCATATCAGCAAGGGGTGCCACAGCTCCAGTCATGAGGGTCATACCATACATCAAAATGGAAAAACCGAGACAGATGGATCCAACATCCCTGCGCTTTTGCTTTTTGGATGCCATGATAAGTACAATACCAATGAATGCGACAACTGGCGAGAAATTGGCAGGCTTTAACATCTTGAGCAGGAACAAGTCACTGCTAATACCTGACAGAGACAAGATCCATGATGTTATGGTCGTACCAATGTTGGAACCCATAATAACACCTATAGCCTGCGACAGATTGAGAATGCCTGAGTTAACAAGGCCAACCAACATAACGGTGACTGCCGATGATGACTGAACAGCTGCAGTTACGCCGGCGCCCAATAGGAGTGCTGTAACTCTACTGGAAGTGGCCTTGCCAAGAACCTTCTCTATCCTGCCACCGGCCATCTTCTCCAGCCCCTCACTGAGAACATGCATTCCAAAGAGGAACAGGGCCAGTCCACCTAACAGTGTAAAAAACGAAAAAATATCCATATTACTCCTTAGTCAAAAGACGTTTAGAATAATCCTTATATATCATTTTGTGTCGAACGATGTCAACAATATCGATAATTTGTGTTTCTAGAGTAATCCCTCTAAGGAAAGCATTTTATCCTTTGTCGGCTCGGAGATATGTGCTAATGGAAATTGAATATTCATTTTGTCATATTTATGCTGGCACATTTTGCGAAATGCCAGCAACTCAACGGAGTCCACGTTACTGTGGGCGTCTCTGATTTCTCTGAGCATCTGAATATTATGACTTGAATCATTAAGGGATGGGATTATAACCTGCCTGAGAGTGGTGGGGATATTCATGTCGTCCAGTATCTGCAGGAACTCTAATACAGGTCCCATATGGCACCCAACATTCTCTAAGTAATCCTGGTCATTGGTGTATTTGATGTCCAATAGTACCCTGTCCGTAACGGATAGCAGCCTTTTTACGTTATGGTTCATAATCGATCCGGATGTATCAAGGCATGTGTTAATGCCAGCCTGATGGCATAGTTCGAACAGTTCTGCCACTGCCTCTGCCTGTAACAAGGGTTCTCCGCCAGATACTGTGATGCCACCCTTTTCTCCGAAGTATTCCTTGTATCTGCCAGCCCTCGCCACCAGTTCCATAGGAGTCATCTCCTGACCTCCCTGGGCATCCCAGGTGTCAGGATTATGACAACATTTGCACCTCAGATGACAACCCTGCAGAAAGATTACATATCTGACTCCAGGGCCGTCCAGGGTTCCCAAGGACTGAACAGAGTGAACCCTCATACTTACATTACCTCATGGAATGTGCGGCTGATAACCTCTCTTTGCTGTTGTCTGGACAGCTTATTAAAGTTTACGGCGTATCCGGATACGCGAATTGTAAGGTTGGGATATGCCTCAGGATTCTCGTATGCCTTAATCAGAGTCTCTCGGTTCATAACATTGACGTTGATATGGTGAGCCTTCTTGGCAAAATATCCGTCAAGAATAGACACGAGGTTGCTACACCTCTCGTCATCTGTAGTTCCCAAAGTATCAGGTGTTATTGAGAATGTGTTAGAAACGCCATCTCTGCAATCGTCGTAGCTAATCTTAGCAACGGAGTTAAGGGATGCCAGGGCACCATTTTCCTCTCTGTTATGCATAGGGTTAGCTCCGGGAGCAAATGGCTCACCGGCCTTGCGTCCATCCGGAGTTGCTGCTGTATGCTTTCCATACATAACGTTAGATGTAATAGTCAGCACAGACAGGGTGTGAACAGCATTGCGGTAAGTGGGGTTCTTACGCAGTTCTGTAATTACCTTGTGAGTCACATCCTTTGCCATCAGGTCTACCCTATCATCGTCATTTCCGAACATGGGGAAACTGCCTGTGGTTTCAAAGCTCTCTATATAACCCTCCTCATTGCGGATAGGACGGACATTCGCGTGCTTAATGGCAGACAGTGAGTCTGTAACAACAGAAAGACCTGCTACGCCAAAGGCCATAAATCTCTCAACATCTGTATCGTGCAGTGCCATCTGAGTCTTCTCATAGGCGTACTTGTCATGCATGTAATGAATAACGTTCATGGTGTTGACATAGAGGCGCATGAGCCAGGAGATATATTCGTCGAATCTCTCCATGACCTTGTCATAGTCCAGCCTGTCCCCGTCGAGAACAGGTTTTTGGGGACCAATATGAATGCCACTTGAAATGTCATATCCTCCATTAAGGGCGATCAGCATAAGCTTGGGCAGGTTGCATCTGGCACCAAAGAACTGCATCTGCTTACCTATCTTCATGGCAGAAACACAGCAAGCAATGGCATAATCATCTCCATAGATTGGACGCATTATGTCGTCATTTTCGTACTGTATGGAATCTGTGTCCACAGAAACCTTGGCACAGAACTTCTTAAATGTCTCTGGAAGTGCAGTTGACCAGAGAATTGTTATGTTGGGTTCTGGTGATGAGCCAAGGGTATACAGAGTGTTAAGCAGACGGAAGCTGTTCTTGGTAACCAAGCTACGACCATCCTCACCCATGCCTCCTACTGCCTCGGTGATCCACATGGGGTCGCCGCCAAACAGATCGTTGTACTCTGGTGTGCGCAGGTGACGTGCAACGCGAAGCTTGATAACAAAATCGTCCATAAGCTCCTGGGCTGCCTCCTCGGTGAGTACACCTCTCTCAATATCTCTCTCAATATAAATATCAAAGAATGTGCTGACCCTGCCAAGGGACATAGCTGCACCATTCTGCTCCTTGATGGCTCCCAGATATGCAAAATATGTCCACTGAATAGCCTCTCTGGCATCCTTTGCAGGCTCGGAAATGTCGTAACCATACATTGCTGCCATTTCCTTAAGGTATTCTAAGAATCTGATCTGCTGGAAAACCTCCTCGGTGAGGCGGGTGCTCTCCACGCTGAAGTCTACCTGTGATATTGCCTTTTTGTCAGCCTTTTTGCATGCTATCAGGTGATCCACACCATAAAGTGCCACTCTCCTGTAGTCGCCAATAATACGTCCTCTGCCGTATGCATCTGGGAGTCCAGTGATTACGTGACTCTTGCGGGCAGCGCGCATCTCATCTGTATATGCACGAAATACACCATCGTTGTGAGTAGTGCGGAACATGAAGAAATTCTCTACATTGTCGTCCAGCTTATAACCATAGGCATCGCATGCCTGACGCACCATACGAATGCCGCCAAATGGGTTAACGCTGCGCTTAAGCGGGCTGTCTGTCTGCAGACCAACAATGAGCTCCTTATCCTTGTCAATATATCCTGGGGCAAATGTGACAAGTGATGAAACTGTTTTGGTATCAACATCCAAAACTCCGCCCTTTTCGCGTTCCTGTCTAAAGAGTTCCTGTACCTGGCCCATCAGATTGTTGGTACGATCGGTGGCCTTTGCCAAAAAGCTCTCGTCTCCAACGTACTCCCTGTAGTTAGTCTGAATAAAATTGCGGACATCGATGTTATCCTGCCAAACACCTGACTTGAAACCTTCCCAACTAGTATGCGTCATATACACTCTCCTGAAAATAAATAAAGGGCAAATCAGCTCTGCTGACTTGCCCAGACGGTCGGCTGTTATACTCCTGCACTCCCCAGCGTAAACTCGCTAAACCCGTCAGTCATGCAAAAGCTCAATTACACGATAATTATATTTCATCTTTGGTCCTTTGTCTATTAAACAATACACCAAAATACCACATTATTTTCAAACTTTTTATGTCTATTTAAGAACACCTATGCGTCCTTCTCTACTTTGATTCTCCTGAGCAGCAGTGCCAATACCATACCTACCGCAATCGCCACAACCAGATCAAACACTACTGTAAGTATAAATGTCAAAACCAAAATGAGCACATCCAGCTTGTGGTCCTTTTTGCACACATCCACAAACTTGCGCCACTCGCTCATGTTATATGCAACGACAAACAAAATCGCTGCAATTGTGGGCATAGGTATCAGGCCTGCGTATGGCATGAGGAAAAGCAAAACGAGCAACAAAACCACGGAATGAACCATTCCGGAGACAGGTGTCCTGCCTCCATTTTTTACGTTGGCTGCAGTTCTTGCAATAGCTCCTGTGGCAGGAATTCCGCCAAACAAAACAGATAAAATGTTGCCCAATCCCTGAGCTGTCAGTTCTGCGTTGGAATTGTGCTTATCGTTGACCATGCCATCTGCCACGACGCATGACAGCAGTGACTCAACAGCAGCCAAAACAGCGATTGTTACGGCACTTGGAAGTGCTGCCATAATAGTACTACCGTTAATTTCCAACGTGCCAATGGTAAGAGCTGGGAATCCGGATGGAATGGTGTACAGCTCGCCAATAGTGTACACGCCGCTATCCAAACCTGGCAGCAGTTTTACCAGGGCTGCTCCCACAACGACAGCGATCAGAGAAGGTGGAATTTTCTTTTCGACCTTGGGATACAGGACTAATATGGCCAGAGATACGATACCTACCAACAGAGCCTGCCAGCTAAACGTGGATATTGCCTCAATGTTGGCAGTTATCTTCTCTATAGTCTCAATGGGCTTGACTCCCGCTGCGTACTGGAGTCCCAAAAAGTCCTTGATCTGGCCGACCAGAATGGTTACTGCGATACCAGAGGTAAATCCTATGGTTATTGTTTTGGGTATATACTTAATCAAAGTGCCCAACTTGCAAACGCCCATGATGACTAACAAAAAGCCTGCCATGATGGTGGCCAAAATCAAGCCATTCATCCCCTGGGTTGCAACAATGCCTGCTACGACTGTAGCAAAGGCCGCTGTAGGGCCGGCAATCTGTACTGAGCTACCGCCCAACAGTGAGACGGTAAATCCTGCAAATATAGCTGTATATATACCACATGCAGGCTCAACACCTGAGGCAAGGGCCAGGGCTATAGAAAGAGGCAGGGCAATAATCGCCACAATAATTCCCGCAGTAATATCTTTAATCAACTGCTGGGACTTGTACCCCTTGATGGAATCAAAAAACTTTGGCTTAAGGTAAAAACTCTTCATAAATACATCCTATTTTAAAAATACCTTGTAGGTTTATCACAGTAATTGGCGAAAAACAAGATGCAAGGGGAATTTTTTTAAAACCCCCTACTTCAATGCCCGATCTACGTACTCCACCAGTTGCTGATAATCCCCCGTGTAGTAGCATCGTTCAAGCTGCAATCTGTCCAATTGAGGGCAGAGACAAATGTCCGCAAATACCTTCTCCCGCAGCCAGTAACCATTGTGGTATTTCTCACGGAGATTGTTGCCGCTTAAGTGTCGTGAATACCCCTGAGGGACGCCGTATTCTGTCATATTAATGCATTCTTCTCTGGTGTATTCGGTTTTCAGGTCGGCATCCAGCTGTTGGCTTACATTCAATCCATGGCGAACTGCGCATTCGTACAATTTTTGAGCGCCTGCCCACATCTCCTCACAAACCTTGGCGTAGAATCCCTTTGTCTTATCGTATACTGTTTTAGCAGGTGAACACTCAAAGGTCTCTGGGGTAAAGGGGGCGCCATCCCAGTTCTCTACACGGAATCCCGTAATATCGGCATCGGTACGCATGTCAAACAGCTTAGGTTGCGGGGCGTCGACGCCCAAATCCGCAAAGCTGACCTGGCGAATCACCTGTGCAGTTGCATCTTCTCTGCCGTATTCTACGTTTTCGTAGCGCAATGTATCGATAAAACCGTCGCTGTCGTTGTCAAAATATCGCACACGTGTGTAACGCATACCCTCGCTGGGGGCAGGCCCCTCGGTGAGATATGGGTGATCGGTACTTCCCTTAAAAAGTGCAAGATAGTCAATTTCCCACCAGCCGTATTGTGCGCGATAGAGGTGTATCTTGCCGTCCATTGGCGAAATGTAGAGCAGCCCATTACCTGAGTTGTCCGGATCCTTTTCGGTACGATCCCCCAGATGGTCTGACAGAAGACAGGTATTATAGTTAGCCTCTCCTCCGTCTCCCTCGTGATTGGAGAACATTTCCTCCCAGCGACAATCATCGCCATCCTCATCGAACACCAGCCAATTGGCATCCCAGTTGTTGTGTTCTAGACCAAACTTGACTCCATCGAGGTATGGCAGATACTGTCTGAGAGCCTCTGTACGCGTAGGGAGCATTTTGCCATAGAATACTTCGCTTCCCTCCAAAGGCCTCATGCACGAAAGGTGGTCCCTGAACCCAGTATAATCCAATGTGGGATTTTTGTAATTGTTAAAGGATAGCATCATATCCAGGGAATGCCAGTTGTCATCCGACGTATCACCGTTTAATTCCATGGCTAGTTCAAATTCCGTTGCAAGGCCTGCATAACAATCATATTCACTCCTTAGCCCAACGCCGATTATGCTGTTGTTGTGCATTGTATCTCCGACACGCATTACCATATTGGTCTTGCCGTCACAGTCAAAATCGTACCAGGCTATGGGGGTCTCCCAGGACGTCTCCGGGTGGAGTGAATAGGAGTTGACGAAAAATCCACTGCCGTGAACATTCATCAAGTACTTAAATCCCTTGTCATATGCCTGCTCGTCGCCATAAGTCAGATTGTCAAAGTCGATATTGGACATATCGCGCTCGCCATTAAAGTTCACAACAAACTTGTTGGAATAGGGACACCAATCTGCACCTGGGAAAAGGTGGTAGTATTCCGCCTCAGGAGCGCCATCTCCGTTCAGATCAAAGGCACGGTAACAAAAATCGCCAAGGGAGTCGAATCTGCCACAGCCGTCGCGATCTACCAGGAAAGTATAATTGCCCCAATTGGAGCGGATTTCATTCCAGGGGTTAGCCCTTTCGCCAGCGCGGAATGCAGCCTGAAAATAAGCGTCAAAGCCCTCCGCTGGTTCGGCATCCCAGGGGAGCCTACCATCGTCAGAGATGAATAGGGCGTGCTTGCCTTTGTACATAAAGGCTAAAGTGTCCACGACGCCATCTCCGTTCAGGTCATAAAATCCTGGCATTAGCACTGAGCCGTCATATTTTGCAGACATCGGCTTACTCCTTATCTGCGGGCTTGGAAGGGAGACCAAGCAAATCGTACATTTCGGCGGCGCATTCGGAAAAATCCCGGTCTCCACGGCCGTTTTGTACACATCTCTCCAGTAGGTCTATGGCGCCATCAAGTGTAAAACCCGGAACATTGTATGCGGTACACAGGTCCTTCATATACTTGAGGTCCTTTAGGCCAAGCTTCAGTGAAAACGCCTCTGTAAAAGAGCGATCAATCATTTTGGGCACGTAAAAACGGTACATCCATGTGGAGAACACGTCATTGTTCATAAGGTTAAAGAGATTCTCTGGGTCGAGACCAGCCTTTTCGGCAACTGGGAACATTTGTCCAAGCAAAACGGTATACATAAGGCCTGCAAAGTTCATCATGATCTTCATGGTATGAGCATTGCCTGATTCTCCCACATAGTTGTATTCAGTACAGTAGTCCGCCAGCAATGGAACGACGGAATCATAAGCTGCCTTATCTCCTGCAACCATGGTTGTGAGGGTTCCAGCCTTAGCCTCATCAGGGCCAGCAAGGAGAGGTGCATCCAGCAAGGCTGTGCCGTAGTTCTTAAGTTCCTGGTTGAGAGCCTTGGTAGAAAGCGGGAAGGACGTGGAAAGATCCAGGATTATTTTATTGCTGAGGGTAGCCTCAGAAAGGCCGTGTAAGGTCTCCTCTACAATATGGCTATTTGGCAGAGACAGCATAATGATCTGAGCATTTTGTGCTGCCTGTTCTGCGGAATCACATGGATTGTGGAAAGTGTTGCGTTTTGCAACGTCGATATCATAAGCAAATACTGTATATCCCTTGGATTCAAGGCAAGATGCCACTCCTCCGCCCATATTGCCAAGTCCGATTACGGCAATAGCCTTCTCTTTCATATTCGGTTCCTCCGTTTATGTGTACTGATGGTATATGTGTTAGCTTTATCCTACCACATAAGCGTTGGGGAATCTATGTGAATTTACTGAAATGAAAAAGTCTACAGGGTCAATATTCCTCACTATGGAATCTGTTTGTTTTGTCAAAGTTTAAAAGGTATGTGTCGTTACTAACAAACAGCATTGTCGATATAACAACCCGGTGTACATTTTCAGTAACACACTGCTCCCAATTGTGAAAATTTACTTCAAAATGATTTTCATTCACTCCAAACAACACATTTGTAACATATCCTATACAATAGTATGCGCAAGATGCTACAACCACACAAATACCCGCCATAAAGAACCC
>JAZNEA010000031.1:0-7866 GCA_045588325.1 Clostridia bacterium | reverse complement strand
CCTCAGTGAACTTGGCAACCTTTTCCTTTTCCTGCTCGATGAGCTGTGCAGGTGCCTTAGCCACAAAGCCCTGGTTGTTAAGCTTGCCTTCAGCACGCTTAAGCTCTGCCATTGCTGTGTCTCTTTCCTTGGTCAATCTTGCCAACTCCTTGGTAATATCAATAAGTTGATCCAATGGAATATATACCTGACAACCATCACAAATTACAGAAACTGCGTCTGCAGGAATGCCCTCCTTGTTGGCCTGAGCCAAAACAGAGGATGCTCCAGCCAATCTCTCAAAGTAGTGAGCACCATTTGCGATTGCGTCTCTGACCTGCTGGTCCTCAGCGACGAAAATCATGTTGGCCTTGGTGGAATTGGGCACGTTCATCTCTGCTCGAATGTTGCGGATGCCACGAATAGCGGACATAACCAGCTCCATCCTGGCGGCCTCCTCGGGGAACAGCTCATCCCTGTTGACCTGGGGCCAGTTGGAAATCACGATACTCTCATCGGGCTGAACCAGTCCCATGTAAATCTCCTCTGTAATAAATGGCATAAAGGGATGTAACAGCTGCATGGATGTGGCCAGAACCTTGTTGAGCACATAGAGTGTCTCTGTCTTGCCAGGTCTGTCGCCGTACAGTGCAGGCTTTGCCAGCTCGATGTACCAATCGCAGAACAAATCCCATACAAAGTCATATACCTTCTGCAGGGCAACGCCAAACTCAAACTTGTCCATGTTGGAGTTGATCTCCTCCACCAGGTTGTTAAGTCCGTTGAGAATCCACTTGTCAGCATCTGTGAAATTGGCAGGATTCAGATCGCTAAAGTCCTGATCCTCTGCAAAGTGTCCCATTGTAAATCTGTATGCATTCCAGATCTTATTACAGAAGTTACGTGCTGCCTCAACCTTTTCGTCTGTGAATCTCAGGTCGTTACCGGCGGAGTTGCCGATTACCAGTGCAAATCTCAGGGCGTCTGTGCCGAACTTGGCGATAATGTCCAGAGGATCTACTCCGTTGCCAAGAGACTTGGACATCTTGCGTCCCTGGGCGTCCCTTACAAGTCCGTGGATCATAACGTACTTAAATGGCTCCTGACCCATCTGCTCGCAGGAAGAGAAAATCATCCTGGCAACCCAGAAGAATATGATATCGTAACCTGTAACCAGAACATCTGTCGGGAAGAAGTACTTAAGTTCATCGGTATCCTCTGGCCATCCCATTGTGGAGAAAGGCCAAAGTGCAGATGAGAACCATGTGTCCAGTGTATCCGGATCCTGCTCCAAATGTACGCTGCCGCACTTAGGACAAACAGCAGGAGCCTCCTTAGACACTACGATCTCTCCACAATCCTGGCAGTAATATGCAGGGATGCGGTGTCCCCACCAAAGCTGTCTGGAAATGCACCAATCCTGAATGTTCTCCATCCAGTTGAAATAAATCTTGGAGAATCTGTCGGGAACAAACTTGGTCTTGCCTGATCTGACAACGTCAATTGCAGGCTCTGCCAAAGGCTTCATCTTAACGTACCACTGGGTGGAAACAACAGGTTCTACGGTGGTGCCGCAGCGCTGACATGTGCCAACGTTGTGTGTGTAGGGCTGAACCTTCTCCAGGAGGCCTTGTGCCTCAAAGTCAGCCACAATAGCCTTACGTGCCTCATATCTGTCCATACCGGCGTATTTGCCTGTGTCGGCTGTCATTTTGCCGTGCTTGTCTATAACTGTAATGAGCTCAAGGTCGTGCCTCTTGGCAACCTCAAAGTCATTGGGGTCATGGGCAGGTGTGATCTTAACACAGCCTGTACCAAAGTCCTTCTCAACATAATCGTCTGCGATAATCGGAATCTCTCTGTCTGTGAGGGGCAACTTTAGCATCTTGCCAACAAGTGCTGCGTATCTCTCGTCCTCTGGGTTAACAGCAACAGCTGTATCGCCAAGACATGTCTCAGGTCTGGTGGTGGCAACTACAAGGTAGCCGGAACCGTCTGCATATGGGTATCTAAGGTGCCAGAATGAACCTGCCTGGTCCTCATACTCAACCTCAATGTCGGAGATGGATGTGCCACACTTAGGGCACCAGTTGGACATGCGCTCTCCTCTGTAGATCAGGCCCTTGTCATACAATCTGCAGAAAACCTCTGTAACAGCATCTGACAAGCCCTCGTCCATGGTGAATCTCTCTCTGTCCCAATCGCAGGAGCTGCCCATCTTCTTGAGCTGCTCAACAATACGGCCACCATATACACGACGCCACTCCCAAGCTCTCTCAAGGAACTGCTCTCTGGTAACATCCTCCTTAGATATGCCCTCCTTGGCCATCTGGTCTACAATCTTGGCCTCTGTAGCAATACTGGCGTGGTCTGTGCCAGGGAGCCAAAGGGTCTCAAAACCAGACATTCTCTTCCATCTGACGAGAATATCCTGCATAGTGCAATCCAGGGCATGTCCTGTGTGGAGCTGTCCTGTGATGTTCGGCGGAGGCATAACGATAGAGAAAGGCTTCTTATCTGGGTTCACCTCTGCATGGAAATATTTATTCTCAATCCATTTGTCATACAGGCGGGACTCCACCTGGGCGGGATCATATGTCTTAGCTATCTCTCTCATATAGCAATCTCCTAGTGTGTTGAAATATTGGCCGTAATTAGGCATTATTTTGGGATTATACTATATTTTTATAAATTATTCTAGATAAGAGTTAAGAGATAAGAGTGAAAAGCGCTTAAGTGAAAAGTGAAGAGTGAAAAGTGAAAAGTGAAAAGTTTTTGGCTTCGACAATTCTCGACATTTAAATATCAAAATCAATTATTCATCTCAATGGCATAAAATCCCGAAAACCCTATGTGCCTCAATGGTTTGAGGTGTCTTCCCCTATCATTCACTTGTCCTGTATAAGAGTAGAAAATAAAATTAAACTATCCCCCACCCATAATGACGCAAATTAGAGAGGTAGATAAATTTGAAAACAAGTATTTTGAGAGAAAAAGCAAAGAATTTTGCAAAGGAAATCATCGCGTTGTGTTTAAAACTAAGGGAAAACAAGGTAGATTTTGCCATAGTTTCACAAGTAATTAGGGCCGGCACTTCAATAGGGGCCAATATACATGAAGCAATGTATGCCCAAAGCGTGAAGGATTTTGTTTCAAAATTACATATAGCCCTAAAAGAGTGTTCTGAAACCGCCTTCTGGCTAGAATTATTACATGAAACAGGTCTTATTACGGAAACAGAAGGCTTAAGATATTCCGGAATGTGCTCTGAGATCGAATGGATGTTAATTTCCTCTATCAAAACATCGAAGAAGAAAATTCCTGAACAAACAAAAAAAGAGGACAATGCCTAACGGCAGTCCTCTGTTCATGTTGCTTATGCATAAGTAAACATAATTCACTTTTCACTTTTCACTTTTCACTTTTCACTTTTCACTTTTCACTCTTCACTTTTCACTTTTCACTTTTCACTTTTCACTCTTCACTTTTCACTTTTCACTTTTCACTTAACTAATATGTTCTCAACACTTGCCCATTTGGCAGCGATGTCGTCACATACTTGGCCCATGTCTCAGGGCATGTGACAGTGTTTACGTCACCGTCGCTGACGAACCAATAATGCTCTGGCTGGTTTTCGAGCCACCACTCAAAGTCCATGCGTTCTGCATAATAGCCTGTGGAACGAATACGAGGTACGAACACCTTGTAGTTGACGCTGGTTGTGGCGTGGGAGGGCTCTGCTCCTACCAGGAATATAGCCTTGTTAGCATATGTCGTTCCCTCATATGTGCCGGAAATCAACGCATCCACGTTGGCCTGGTCGTATTCGCCGTATGGCAGCGCCAATGAGTTGAACTTATATCCCGGTACATAGGACTCCATTACCTGCTGGTTTTTGCCCAACTGGTATGCAATATCTGATGCAGACAGGCCCCTCAGTGACCTATGGCCATATGTGTGGTTGCCTATCTCCCATCCCAGGTCGATCAGGTAGTTGAGTCTCTGGCCAATGGTGCCTGCGCCCTCAAAAACTCCTGATGTAGAGTGCAGATACACATAGATGATGCCTGTAAAACCAAAGTCGGGGTGCACCTCTGCGAACTTTTGCATTACATACACAGCACACTTGGGATTCAGCTCCAGCTTGCCGTCCCTTTCGATAAGGCTAAACTGGGAAGCGACGCCGTCATCGAAGGCAAAAACGATAGGCTTGCATCCTGCGGGCACGGTGATGTTGTTGTTAAGGTAGTCGGACATGGACAACAGCCTGAATCCAGCGTTGTACAGTCTCTCGCACAGGTCGTACAGATAGTCAAAACTGTTCATGTACTGTCTGGTACCTGTGGAATAATCAGGACTGTCAGCATCTGAGAACTGATGCCACATGACTACTGGGATGTCGCCTGCCTCGTTGACATGCAGCCTGGACAGATCCGCATCTGTGAGCACGTCGCCTATATTGCCAGGTGTGGCAGTGGGAGTCGGTGTAGCTGTAGGTGCTGCTGTGGGTGCATTGGTGGGATCCCCGGTGGGCACGCTACTTGGCATTTCTGTGGGTGTACCGGTTGGATCTCCAGTGGGAGATGGTGTGGCTGTTGGATTGCTGGGGATAATTATGGGCGTAGGAGTTGGTTGCTCCGGGCCCCTACCTCCCTGGAACCAAAACACGGCGATGGTCACCATGCATATTGCGATAAGCACGCACAATATAATATTTAAAGCATTTGACTTATTCATAAGTATCCTCAATCCATTTCATCCAGGGTCAGCGTATATGCTGGCAGGAATTTTTCCACAAAATAATCTGCCTCCGGCAAATCCATGTCTCTGACAGATTGTATTATAGAATCTGAGGCCTTGGCAAATTCTCTGTTACCTACCTTGCTCTCCTCCACGCATTTGATATATGCGGACAGGCGATCTGCGGCCTTTACCAGTCTGCGGATCTGGGGCTCCGAATCCCTGAGCAACGGGTCATATACGCCCTGCATCTCATCGGGCAGCATGGACAAGAGTTTGTCGTTGGCAACCTCCTCCACTCTCCTGTATGCGTCGGAAATCTCGGGGTTGTAGTACTTGACGGGGGTTGGCATATCTCCGGTGATTATCTCGCTGCAATCGTGGAACAGTGCGGCAACGGCCACCTTGTCTGCGTCGTGCTCCTTGGCAAAATAGGTGTTGCCTATAACGGCCAGCGCGTGGGCAATAACTGCAACTCTGTAGCTATGCTCCTCCAGATTCTCCATATCTGTGTTGCGCATCAGGGCCCAGCGGTTGATATATTTCATCCTGGCCAGGTATGCGTAAAAAATGTTATCTCTCATGTGTCCTCCGTCCTTATAGCAGGAAAATAGACTCAAATGCCTTAATGGCGTACCCGTCGGTCATGCCTGACAGGAAGTCTGCCACCTTATGCTCATCGGTCTCATCTGGGCCGTACTCGTGCTGGCGTATGAACTCGCCAAACTGCCTGTAAAGGTCGATGTCGCTGGCCTCCATATCCTCGGCTGGCATGGTGCAAGCAGCCTGGTACAGTAGCTCAAACAGTCCCTCCAACATGTTTTTGGTGGTGTTTTCGTACCGGCGAATCTTCTCTGCCCTGTATATTCTCTCGTAGTTCTCCTCGATAAGCTCTCTGAGGGCCTGACCCTTTTCGTCGCTGAGGCGAATTATGTCCTGACCATAGCTGTTCTCGATAACGTCCATAACCAGGGTGTTGATGATCTCACCGTTGTTCTTGCCCAAAACCTTGCGGCAATGGCTGTCGGCCTCATCCGAAATCAGGCCAACACGAACGGCGTCCTCGATATCCCTGCCAACGTATGCGATCTTGTCCACCAGACGAACCAGGCAGCCCTCCAGGGTGTATGGCCTCTGAGCTGCAATGTTGGGGTCCTTGAGGGAATCCATGCCCTTGGTGGTGTCCCTGTGGAGTATGTATTCGTTCTTGAGCTCGCCGCAGTGGCAAACAATGCCATCCCTGACCTCGTATGCCAGATTGAGCCCATGGTGTCTGATGCCATCCTTGTCCACATGCTGGCCCAGCCTCTCCACAACTCTGAGGCTCTGCTCCTCATGTCTGAATCTAAAGGGGTGCCTGCACTGTTGGAGGCAGCTGTTGATAACGCGCTCGCCTGTATGTCCAAAGGGAGCGTGGCCCAAGTCATGTCCCAGGGCAATGGCTCTGGTGAGCTCCGAATTGAGGCCTAGAGTCTTGGCAATGGTCTCAGAAATAGCCGAAACATTGAGAACATGCTCCAACCTGGTACAAACATGATCGTTCTTGGTATTAAAGAAAACCTGGGTCTTGTGTCTGAGGCGCCTGAACTGAGATGAATACTGTATGCGGTTGGCGTCTCGCTCGTATATGGTGCGAATGCTGCAGGGCAGCTCCTCTCGGTCTCTGCCTCTGGATGAGTCACTAAAAGATGCGTAGGGCTTGAGAATCAGGTGCTCCTGCTCCTCTTTGATCCGTGTCCAATTCATGTCTGCCCCTCCATAGTTTTTGTGTATTATACCACATGTAGGGAGACGGTGAACAGGATGTTTGGTAGGCGGTTGGACCCCATATCGAAAGATCCTTTCTTTAAGAAAGGGGGTGATGCTTATGATTACATCGAAGAAATATTTGTCTTTTGTATGTTAATTATAAACATACTTAATTTGGTCTTAAGTATTATTAAGATACACAAAAAGTAACCGCCAAGCCCTAATTTATGGTTAACAAAACCGACTAATTGGGGGCAACCGTCTACCAATTTATTTACATTATATCAGTGGGAAGCCAGCATTGTAAATGCACTACTCGTCGACAATTTCCGACAAAATAAACCAATAATCTTCTGTCTAAACGCAGGTCAAAATTTCATTAAATAAAGCCTGTAACCCTTTAAAATCAAGGCTTTCCGGCTTTCTGCCCCAAACATTCAAATTTACAGCTTGCTAAAATATGCTCATGGGAACTACCCACTAGATGGTAGGCGGTTGGCCCCAATTTTCGAAAGACTTTATCTTTCAGAAAGGGGGGGATGCTTATGATTACATACGAAGAATTATTTGTTTTTTGTATGTTAATTATAAACATACTTAATTTTGTCTTAAGTATTATTAAGACACAAAAAAAGTAACCGCCAACTCCTAATTGGCGGCTAATAAATCGTCTAATCGGGTTCAACCGTCTACCGGTAGTTCCCTCTTTGTTTACATTATATCAGCGGGATGCCAGCATTGTAAATGCCTTGTTGCCGACAATTTACGACAAAATAAACCAATAATCTTCTGTCAAAACACAGGTCAAAATTTCATTAAATAAAGCCTGTAACCCTTTAAAATCAAGGCTTTCCGGCTTTCTGCCCCAAACATTCAAATTTACAGCTTGCTAAAATATGCTCATGGGAACTACCCACTAGATGGTAGGCGGTTGGCCCCCTTATAGAAAGATACTTTCTTTCAGAAAGGGGGTGATGCTTATGATTACATACGAAGAATTATTTGTCTTTTGTATGTTAATTATAAACATACTTAATTTGGTCTTAAATATTATTAAGATACAAAAAAAGTAACCGCCAAGCCCTACTTGGCGGTTACTAAAACTTAAACCAACAAGGGTCAACCGTCTACCGGTAGTTCCCCCTTTGTTTACATTATATCAGTGAGATGCCAGCATTGCAAATGCCTTGTTGCCGACAATTTTCGACAGCGAACACTTTTAACTTTTCACTCTTCACTTTTCACTTTATTCACTCTTATCTCTTAACTGCTCTTTTCACTCTTAACTAGCCAACTTTTTTCACTCTTATCTCTTAGTTCTTATCTAGAAAAGCTTGCTTCGCTAGCTTTTCAAATCTCTCTTAATCTGCGTCGTGCTGATCTCAGGTGTCCTGGACA
>JAZNEA010000030.1:0-41235 GCA_045588325.1 Clostridia bacterium | reverse complement strand
GGAACGCTCTCTTTTGTTCACTAGACATACTATTCAAAACATCAATATCAGTTTCTGCCCACTTGAACGAATATGGAACGGTCATCATTAGCATAAGTTCTCTGATGCTGAAAACTCTATCGTCACAAGGGTGGACTGTGTTTTGACTTGCCATTTGATCGTTTCTTGTGTGAATACACGGGCCAACCTTATCCCAATATTGACGAGTATATTTATCCGCATTTTTTCGTTGATTGATGACCATTTTGCCATCAACTATGCGATGCGGCTTTTTAGTATCATCGGCATTATCAAATGCAGATTGTCCCTCTTTTATGTCTGCAATCCAAGCCCTCATATGTTCAGTGTAAGGTCTAAAAGAATGGTAAATATCACATTCATCGATTTCACCGAAATCTTTCAAAGGTTTCAAATTACCAATTACGTCTCTTAATGTACGTTCCTTGAGAAGATCTGGATACAATTCAATCGGAGAAACTTCATCGGCAAAATCTTTAGACACACCAATAACAACAGTGCGCTGACGACTTGAACAAGCACCGAAATTCTTGAAATTAATCACACGAGAGGTATAAGAATATGCATGTCCTAAATTGTTCTCAATTGCAGCAGCAATAGTCTTATGTTCGTCATCAATATCTGTACAAATTGTTTTCATAAAAGCAGGTACATTCTCAAAAATAAAGAAACGAGGATTTATCTGCTTGATAATTTTAATAGATTCAATAACTAGCGAGTTGCGAACAATTTCGGTCTCACTTTTCTTGTGATTTGCTACAGACATACCCTGACAGGGAGGCGTAGCAACCACAACATCAACACGAGAAAGTCCCTCTTTTTGCTTCCAAAGAGAGATTTCGTCATAAAGTGCATTTTTAGTGGCATCTTCTGTAATATCACCGCAAATATATCCACTTTCATATTTACACTTTTTATTAAACTTTTGGATTTCTAATCTTCTCGTTATGAGTTCGTTAGTAGCAATACACTCGAACCCTTCTAACTTGAATCCGTAGCAACCGATACCAGCACTACTAAACAAGCTAATATATGTAGGCTTATTTAATGTTCCCATATTAACACCCTTTCCTTATATCGCTTGTTGCTCTTCAGGTATCAATTCCATAATATCTTCTATCTTACAATCAAGAGCAGCACATATTTTAACTAACACTTCAACTGTAACATTCTCATTTTTTCCGAGTTTTGCAATCAACGTATTGCTTATTCCTGCTGCTTCGCCAAGTTCTTTTTTCTTCATATTTTTATCAATAAGAAGTTTCCACAATTTATTATAACTTACAGCCATAGCGTACCTCTCGAATAAGTAGTATATTTATACTTCGTAGGGTAACATAATAAGTGAAAAAACGCAACGATAAATTACACGAAAGTTTAATTTATTATCCAAGAGAGAAAGTACCTTCGCTTTCGTTTATTTAATTTCAAGTAAAAACGCGGCAGAGATTTTTCTCTGCCGCAATGCACTATTCGTTATAAATCATATCATTTTTCACGATTTCCATTACCCTATTACAAAAAATCCACTTGCTTCAATTAAGAAACAAGCGGATATATACTCATTAAATATATTCAAAAAACAGTTAATCCCAAAGCCACTTTGAACTATTCCTTCTGTTGCAAAACACTTTTTTCAGCTAATGTGTTGCAAATATGTTGCAAAAGCAATTTTCCGAAAATAAAGAAGCCCGAAAAACCTTATAAAATAAAGATTTTTCGGGCACTTGTAAGCCATTTTGTATTATTCCCACTCGATTGTGCCTACTGGCTTGGGTGTCAGGTCGTACAGCACGCGGTTGATACCCTCTACCTCTGCGGTGATCCTGTCTGTCACCTTGTGCAGCAGCTCGTAGGACAGCTCCTCGATGGTGGCTGTCATAGCGTCTGTTGTATTAACAGCGCGGATGATTGCGGGCCATCCCTCATATCTCTTGCCATCTCTGACGCCTACGCTCTTCATGTCTGGCACTGCGACGAAATACTGCCATACCTTGCCTGCCAGGCCAAAATTCTCAAACTCCTCACGCAGGATGGCATCTGCCTCTCTCAGTGCATGGAGACGATCTCTTGTGATAGCGCCCAGGCAACGAACTCCCAGTCCGGGGCCGGGGAAAGGCTGACGGTATACCATGTTGTGGGGCAGTCCCAATGCATCGCCAACAACTCTTACCTCGTCCTTGTACAGCAGCTTAACGGGCTCAACCAGCTCGAACTGCATGTCCTCAGGCAATCCACCAACATTGTGGTGTGCCTTAACTCCGTCAGACTCCAAAATGTCGGGATATATTGTGCCCTGTGCCAGGAATGAAATACCCTTAAGCTTAGTAGCCTCCTCATCAAACACCTTAATGAACTCGCCACCGATAATCTTACGCTTTCTCTCAGGCTCCTCTACTCCTGCCAGCAGATCCAGGAAACGGTCTGTAGCATCCACATATACCAGGTTGGCATCCAACTGCTTGCCAAATACCTCTACAACCTGCTCGCTCTCACCCTTGCGCATGAGGCCGTGGTTTACGTGTACGCAAACCAACTGCTTGCCCACAGCCTTGATCAGCAGTGCTGCTACAACAGATGAGTCAACACCACCAGACAATGCCAGCAATACCTTCTTGTCGCCAATCTGCGCTCTCAGCTCTGCAACCTGCTCCTCGATAAAGGCATTGGCCAGTTCCAGAGTCGTAATGCGTTCCATAGTTTCGGGTCGCTTGTTACCGTTCATATATTATCCTCCGCTACTCGTTTCGGGCTTGTCCCTACTCCGCAAATTACTACTTATATTGAATGTTATATACCCAAATCGGTCATTGAGCAATCTATTTTTATTACAAAATATTATGACTTCTTGATTTATTTTTTTGCTATTACTCCATGTCCTCCGACATATCCGCAATATCCGGCACAAACTCCCTATCCACAGTTATTACAGCCTCGTATCTGGAGTCCACTGCCTTGAGCCTGGCGGCTATCTCCCGCACCAACTGCTCCCTGGTAAATTGCTCCACGTCATAGGGATGCAGCACATCAAATATGAGATTTGTGTGGGTTGGTCCCACCACCATGCGGAAATCATGGATGGACAAGCGCTCGTCAATCCCCTTTACCACAGAGGAAACCATGACTCTGGTGCTCCTGACCACCTGATTGTCATCCTCGATGGGATCCATATGAATTACCAGCCTTATGTGATGCTCATCCCACATATCCCTCTCGATGTTGTCGATGGTGTCGTGTGCCTCCAGGAAATCCGAGTCTGCCGAAACCTCCACGTGTACCGATGCAAACCACATGTTGGGGCCGTAGTTGTGCACCATAAGGTCGTGAATGCCCTTTACTCCCTCGTAACCACCAATATGCTCATAGATTGTGCGGATCAGAGCCTTGTCCGGTGCCTGTCCCAGCAACAACTTCATGTTATCCAGGGCAATGCCGATACCAGACTTGCAAATGAATATTGCCACCACGATGCCCATGAACCCATCCAGGTTCAGGCCCGTTGTTGCAGAAATAATGGATGCTACCAAAACAGCTGTGGTGGACAACACGTCAGATATACTGTCTGCAGCCGTGGCCAGCATCATCTGGGAATCCACGACCTTAGCCAGCTTGCGATTAAAGAGATAGAGCCACAATTTGCCCAATATGGATATGACCAAGACTATGGCCACTGCCCAGCCAAAGCTCGCGTCTACAGGATTGAATATTTTGTCGATAGATGATTTGCCCAGCTCCACGCCCAGGAACAGGATGAGGACGGCCACCATAATGGTGGTGATGTACTCCACTCTGGCGTGTCCAAAGGGGTGCTCCTTGTCTGCAGGTCTGGATGCCATTTTGAATCCCACAAAGGATACGATGGAAGAACCAGCGTCGGACAAGTTGTTGGTGGCGTCTGCCACGATAGAAACGCTGTTTGACATAAGTCCCACGGCCAACTTGGACATGGACAGCAACAGGTTCACCACTATGCCAGTGATGCTGCTGAGATAACCATACCTGCTGCGTACAGCTGGATTCTGGATATTGTTCTTATCTTTAATAAACAAACGGATCAAAAGATCTGTCATTTCCTTACGAACCTCTCTATTCGTTCCAGAGCCTTCTCGATATTCTTAATGGAATATGCATATGACACGCGCACAAAACCCTCTCCACTGGCACCAAATGCGTTGCCTGGAACAACTGCCACCCTCTGCTCCTCCAGGAGCTTGGTGCAAAATTCCTCGCTGGTCAGGCCTGTGGAACGGATGCAGGGGAACACATAGAACGCCCCCTTAGGCTCAAAGCAAGTCAATCCCAACTTGTTAAAGCCATCCAGGATATATCTGCGGCGCATATCGTACTCCTTGCGCATCATAGCAATATCCTCGTCTCCCGAGCGCAGCGCCTCAATAGCAGCGTACTGTGCAGTTGTAGGGGCAGACATAATGCCAAACTGATGCACCTTAATCATCTGCTTAATCAGTGGTGCAGGACCGCAGGCAAAGCCGATACGCCATCCTGTCATAGCATATGCCTTTGACAATCCGTTGATGACCACAGTTCTCTCGGACATGCCAGGAATGTTGGCTATAGAAACATGTTTTTCTCCGTATGTAAGTTCTGCATAGAGCTCGTCGGACAATACCGCCACGTTAGTCTTCTCCAGGACCTTGGCAATAGCCTCCAGATCCTCTCTGGCCATAATGCCTCCGGTTGGATTGTTGGGGAACGGCAGTATCAGCAGCTTAGTCCTGGGGGTAATAGCCTCCTCCAACTGCTTGGCCGTAAGCCTGAACTGGTCCTCCTCCTTAAGGTCAATGGTAACCGGAACGCCGCCTGCCATCTGAACCATGGGAACATAACATACAAATGCAGGCTCGGGGATAATAACCTCGTCCCCGGGGGTTACGAGGCAGCGTATAGCTGCATCGATGGCCTCACTGCCTCCAACAGAGACCAGCACCTGAGTGGCTGGATCGTACTCCAGATCAAATCTGCGTCTCATGTATGTGCAGATCTCCGCACGCAACTCCATGAGGCCCGCATTTCCCGTATAATGGGTGTGTCCCTTCTCCAGGGAGAGAATGCCCGCCTCTCTGATGTGCCAAGGCGTGACAAAATCCGGCTCTCCTACGCCCAGAGAAACCACGTCCTCCATGGTAGATGCGATGTCAAAGAATCGACGAATACCTGAAGGTGGGATATTTACGACTACGTCGTTCAAACTCTTTTGGATATCAAATGCCATGCTTACAGTACCACCTGTCTGTCGTCCTGGTTGACCTTGTCATATACCTTGCCGTTCTCCTTATACTTGCGCAGGATAAAGCAGGTATTCTGGCTGACCACAAAATCCATGGGTGCAATGCGCTCAGCAGCAAACAGGGCAACCTCCTTCATGGTGGAACCCTCTACCTCTACCAAAATGTCGTACGCGCCGCTCATCAGGTACACGCTGCGAACCTGGGGGTACTGCCACATTCTCTCGGCAATGCGATCAAAGCCCTCTCCGTACTGTGGAGTAACCTTGAGCTCAATGAGGGCAACTACTCTCTCCTCGCCGGCCTTATCCCAGTTGATCATGGTATGGTTGCCGACAATGACGCCCTCCTGCTCCAGCTGATGAATAGTCGCCGTCACCTCGGCCTCAGACATATCCGCAAGCAACGCCATCTGAGCATGAGAAAGGTTCTCATCTCTGGCAATAATGTTTAATAATTCGAGCTTTTTGTCCTTGGTATTCATCTGGGACCTCCATCTATGCTAAATAATCTTCTAATTGCTCCTTAGTAATGTTGCCCACTGCAGAAACAGCAATCTGCGGCGAGGACAAGTATTGGCTAAGCACTCTGTTGACCGTGGCTGTATCCAACTGGTCTAACATCTCTATGACCTGATCCAGGGTCTTAATCTCATTGTACAGAACCAGGCTCTTGCCCAGGCTATTCATCCTGGAACCGCTGCTCTCAGAGGACAACACCATAGTGCCCTTAATCTGCTGACGAAGTATATTCATCTGCTCGTCCGTGAGTCCCTCGGCCGCAAGGGTGCTCAACTGCTCCCTGACCACCGTGATAAACTCCCTGGCCTTGTCGGGATTCATGGCTCCGTATACAGTAAATGCACCGCTGCCCTTATGGTTGGACAGATATGTGTAGGTGCTGTATACCAGGCCTCTCTTCTCCCTGAGCTCCTGGAACAACCTGGAACTCATGCCACCACCTAAATAGGTGCTGATAATGCCCATGGCCATGCTCTCTGCCTCGTCCTCTGGTGGTGGGCAGGGCATCGAAATGCACATATGCAGCTGCTCAATGTCCTTGCTCCTGGCATACACTCCAGGATGGAATGTGGCTGCCTCATAATCCGTATGGGAACCAGTACCGCGAGCCCAATTGCCAAAATACTTCTCCACAGCCTCCTGCAGCTGCTGTTTGTCAAAATTGCCTGCCACAGAGATACAAGCATTGTCTGGCGTATAGTAATGCTTAGTATATTCCTGAAACGCCTCCCTGTCTATGCCTGCCAGGGACTCTGCTGTTCCCAGAATAGGTAACCCCAGAGATGAATCTCTGTATACACCCTGGGCCAGCAACTCGTGAACCAGTTCCTCAGGGGTATCCTGGTCCATGCTAATTTCCTCCAGAACAACCTGCCTCTCCATGTCGATGTCCTCCTGGGCAAAACGGGAGTTAAGCACCATATCCGACAACACATCCAACGCTGTTTCCAGGCTGGTGTCCAAGGTCTTGGTAAAATAGCAGGTGACCTCCTTGCCCGTAAAGGCATTTATCTGGCCACCAATATTCTCTATGCACTCGGCCAGCTCCTTTGCTGTCCTCTTGTGGGTACCCTTAAACAGCATATGCTCTGTAAAATGGGAGATGCCACTTGGAGCAACATTTTGTTCTTTTAAAAGGGAAGTTCCGCTATGTGTTAGCACAGCGGAACCTTCGTTACGGGAACCCGTGCCGATCCACACGCCAACTGCAACCGAACGCAAATTGGGCATATGCTCCCACACGATTTTCAACCCGTTATTTAATTCTGTTTGACCGTAGATTTCTCTCACGAAAAATTACTTAAGACAATCCTTTCTGGAAAGGTTAAGTCTGCCCTTGTCGTCGATCTCAAGGAGCTTAACTGTCATCTCGTCGCCAACCTTGCAAACGTCCTCAACCTTTTCTACTCTCTTCTTATCCAACTTGGAAACGTGTACCAGACCCTCAACGCCGGGCAGGATCTCGACAAAGGCACCAAATGTCATAAGGCGTGTAACCTTACCTGTGAATACTGTGCCAACCTCGATGTCGCCTGTAATGCCCTTGATGATCTGCTTTGCCTTCTCACCAGCTGCCTGATCAATATATGCGATGCTGATGTTGCCGTCGTCATCAATATCAATCTTAACGCCTGTCTCAGCGATAATCTTGTTAATTGTCTTTCCGCCGGAACCGATAACCTCACGGATCTTGTCGGGGTCTATCTTCATCTGCATAATCTTGGGAGCATAAGGAGACAGCTCCTTGCGAGGCTCGGGAATAGTAGCCAAAATTACGTTATCGATGATGTGCTCGCGGCCCTTCTTGGTCATGGCAAATGCCTGCTCGATAATCTCGTAGGACAAGCCCTGAACCTTAATATCTACCTGAATAGCTGTGATACCAGTCTTAGTACCTGCAACCTTAAAGTCCATATCTCCGAAGAAGTCCTCGATGCCCTGGATGTCCATGAATGTGATGAACTTGTTCTCATCCTCCTCATCAACAAGCAGACCGCAGGAAATACCTGCAACAGGCTCCTTGATCGGAACACCGGCATCCATAAGTGCCAATGTGGAGGCACATACAGAGCCCTGAGATGTGGAACCGTTGGACATAAGAACCTCAGAAACCAGTCTCAATGCGTAGGGGAACTCCTCTGCAGAGGGGATTACGGGAACCAGAGATCTCTCTGCCAGTGCGCCGTGACCAATCTCTCTACGTCCGGGGCTCCTGGGGGCCTTAGCCTCACCTACGGAATAACCGGGCATGTTGTAGTGGTGAATATATCTCTTGGTCTCCTCAAGGTCGATACCATCAAGCTTCTGAATATCGCCAAGGGAACCCAGTGTAAGTGTTGTCAGAACCTGTGTCTGTCCTCTCTGGAACAATCCGGAACCATGAACTCTGGGCAACAGGCCAACATCTGCAGAAAGTGCTCTGATCTGGTCGAGAGCTCTGCCGTCTACTCTGCGGTGCTCCTTCATCAGGTACTCGCGAACTACAAACTTCTCCAGCTTGTACATTGCCTCACCCATGTAGGATGTATCCTCATCGGGATTCTGCTCAAGGATAGCTGCCTTGATCTCCTCTGTCAGGTTGGCGATTGCAACATCTCTGTCCTGCTTGTCTACAGCCAGAACAGCCTGTCTCATCTTGTCATAACCAAGGGCCTTAACCTTCTCCCAAACGTCGTGGTCAAGGACAACAGGTGTGTACTGGAACTTGGGCTTACCAATCTCATCTACGATGCCCTGGATAAAGTCGCACAGCTCCTTAATAGTCTTGTGACCCTCCTTGATAGCATCCAGCATAACCTCGTCAGAAACTCTGTCTGCACCAGCCTCGATCATAACGATCTTGTCCTTGGAACCAGCAAGAGTTACATACATCTGGCTAGCCTCTCTCTCAGCAGCGTTGGGGTTAACAACAACCTTGCCGTCTACCAGGCCCAATACGATACCTGCAATAGGTCCGTTGAATGGGATGTCAGAGATGCAAACTGCGATAGAGGAACCGATAAGAGCAGCAACCTCAGGAGAGCAGTCCTGATCAACAGACATAACTGTGTTGATGATGCAAACGTCATTGCGCAGGTCCTTGGGGAACAGAGGTCTCATAGGTCTGTCAATAACACGGGATGTGAGAATAGCCTTCTCTGTGGGGCGGCCCTCTCTCTTGATGAAGCCTCCGGGAATCTTACCTACGGAATAGAGCTTTTCCTCAAACTCTACGCTGAGTGGGAAAAAGTCGATGCCGTCGCGAGGCTTAGCAGATGCAGTAGCAGTGGACATAACAACTGTGTCACCATATCTGACCATACATGCACCGTTTGCCAGCTGAGCGAGAACGCCTGTCTCGATAACAAGGGGTCTGCCAGCAAGTACTGTTTCAAATACCTTCTTCATATTATTCCTTTCCCTCATCCTATGCCGTAGTGCGTAGATTCCGATGCAGAACCTATGCTCTGTAGCGCAATCTACCTACTACGCGTGGACGAGAACTGCCGTTGGCAGCATTTTTATTATTATTTGAAATCGCAGATTATATTCAAAATCGCCGAATATTCACCTGCAAATCCAGCCTAAATAGAAAAATAAGGAAGGGACTATCCGTCCCCTCCTCCATTGGCGAAAGGTTTTACTTTCTGATACCGAGCTGCTTGCAAAGCTCTCTGTACTTCTCAATATCCTGCTTAGCAAGATAGTTAAGAAGGCCTCTGCGCTGACCTACCATCATGAGCAATCCTCTGCGGGAGTGATTGTCGTGGGGGTTAGCCTTGAGGTGGTTGTTGAGGTGGTTGATACGCTCTGTCAAAATAGCTACCTGTACCTCAGGGGATCCTGTGTCTCCCTCGTGTCTGGCATATGTGTTGATAATGCCAAGCTTCTTCTCCTTGTTCATAAATACCTCCAAAGTAATACCTGATACGAAGTGGTCGTCCAAGGAGTGACTATGGGGTGATGTGCTCATCTGCACGTCCCATGGTCGGGCGATACACTGCGTACCGGCGCAATCTAGTGCATTTTATCACAGTGATTATCCAAAAGCAACCACTAATTATTGGCGTCCACGTTGGCATTCAGAAAGTCCCTGTATTCCTCCAAAACCCTTTCCGGGCCTAATATCCTGGCCTTGCCTCCAAAGGATGCCACCCATCCGTAGAACTGGCCACAGACAGCCACTCTCTCTGTCCATCTGAACCTGCCCTTTCCGCTAGGGATGGGAGTGTGGTCTCTGCCAAATCTGTCGAAAACCGAGTTGAGCAGTGCCTGGTCAAACTCCATTACCACGTCATATTCCTGACCATCGAACATGTTAAAATGCCTGTTCTTGTATTGGGTCTTGTCCACTCTGGTCTCGTCTGAAACTGTGGCCTCCTGGTCGTCCAACATGGCGTTCTCCATTCGATCCACGCGAAAATGCTTTTTCTTATTTTCTCTCTCATCCCATGCAACCAGATAATAGTAGTCATCCAGCAACAATAAGAGGGGCGTAACCTTGTACCTGGCACCCTGGTGAACCATCTCCCTCTGGCCCATTTCGTTGTACTTAAAGTATGCAAATGATAGCTGTCTGCCTTCCTCTATGGCCCTCTCAATGGCGTCGATGGTTATGAAAATCTTCTGGTTGTTGGATATGCTCTGGGCTGGCACATACAGAGACCTCTTAAGCTCCCTGGCCTCGTGCTCGCTGCAGAGTCCCCCTAGCTTTGCGATAATCCTGTCTGCCTTTTCCTCTGGCAAGTACTTTGATGCCTTGACGGAATCGGCGAGAATTTTGAGCTCGACCATCTCGAAATTTCTGCTGGCCACATGGTATCTGGTCTCGGTGCCCTTCTTCTCCTTAACTACGTCCAGGTAGTCCTCCAAAAGGCTCAGGTCATTATATATGCTCTTGCGTTCTGCAGAAATACCCCGGCCGGCCAGATGGCTAATTATCTCCTGCACCGTCACGCCGTGGTTGTCGTCGGTGTTGCGCTCCAGAAAGTCCTTAATGTATAGCAGCTTTAATTTTTGGTTCTCGGATTTTGGCATATTTTGTCCCTCCGTATATCTGTACCATTTATTGTACTACTGTGCTACGTTCTTGGTCAAATTCTTGGGTGCAACCAGTTCTATGGCTGCCGTGGCGCCAATAACCAGCACGACGCCAATGCCAGTCATCCAGGTCAGATGCTCCTGCAGGATAATAGTGGAGACCAACACTGCGGTCACCGGGTCTATGTAACTGAGTATGGCAATAGTATTGGATTTCAGATTAGACATACTGCCAAAATACATCAGATACGCAACTCCCGTGTGGACGATGCCTGCGACTATCAGCAAGCACACAGTCCCTAAGGATATTGTCACAGATGGAATTCCCTCAACAAACATAACATAGGGCAATATGGCAATGGCTGAAACTGCCAGCTGTACCAGGGTTTTGTCCACAGGATCCACATTACCTACTCTCTTATTCACTAGAATAATGCCGCTGTACAACACCGCCGCCAGCAATCCAAACATAACGCCCTTGGCGTCTGCTCCTCCGTCTGTCAGAACGCCTGAGACCATCACCATACCCACCAGGGACACAAAAGCCAACCCATACTGCAACGGGGTCATCCTCTCCCTGAGAGCAAAGGCAGAAACTGCCAGTACAATAACCGGAGCCATGTAGTAGCACATGGTAGCTACAGAGATTGACGTGTGGTTGTATGCCTCAAACAAGCATACCCAGTTGGCACCCAGCAGAATGCCGGACATCACCAACAAGGGAAGGTTCTGCCTGATCCCCCTGATATCTATCTTCCTGCGAAATGCTGCAGAGACTATTAACAGAAACAGAGCGCCCACTGCGCCCCTCACCATTGCTATCAAACCTGATCCCAGTGAGATATGCCTTCGCACCATCCCTATGGTGCCAAAAACAACCATAGCTCCTATCTGCTTTAGCAAATCCTTATTCTTAGTCATATGTGTCTTGTCTCCTCGAAGCATCCTGAAAGCCTTGTGTTTTCAGGCCAGTCAGCTTGTTTTTGCGCAATGTCGTCTTAAATAAAAAGTGTATGTTATGCCGCCTTGGGCGCTGTTTTGGTCCTCTGTTCCAGCAGGATAAGTACAGGTGGGATGGCGACTATCTGCAGGACAATACCAGGCACGGCGTTTGTGAATGCTCCCGCAACAAATGCAGCCAATCCGAACTGTCCACCACTAAGTCCCATGCATAGGAACATAGCCACTCCCCAGGCGACTCTGCCTGTCAACATGGCCACAACCAGAGCCAAATAGATGTATCTCTTACCAGACGGGAATATCCTGTATAGCAAACCTGCCATCAGCCCATAAATCGCCAACTCCACGGACATACAGACAGCTGTGGGGAAAAGAGGTGGCATGGTAGTTATCACGGCCCTGAACAGAGGCGAAATCACGCCAACCATGAGTCCCCATTGCCATCCGCAGATAAAACCGCATAGCAGCACCGGTATGTGCATGGGACACAGCATGGACCCTATCTCAGGGATCTGTCCTGTCAGGTATGGCAGCATATATGCCATTGCCAGGAACAGGCCTGCCAGAACCATCTTTTTGACTCTACTCTTAATCATATTCCTCCTCTGCCAACCTTGACCTGTCAAGATCAGGGCCGTCATTAGCATAAGTGCGTTTTTTACAGTATAGATGACACAGAGTCCCTTTTCAACGGAACGGCTAATAAATAAAAAAGCCACAGCCCATGCGGACTGTGGTAGGGAAAACATATTGTGGAGTTAACAGGGTATAGGGAATCACTCCACAAAAACGGAATTTACATCAGTATACTATTGATTTCGACAAGATTCAATCCTGCACACAAAAAATAACAATTTGTTTACAAATTGGAACAGTAGCCTTCCTACCAAAAAAACAAACAGGGTCTCCCCTGTTTATTCTACGACATATATATGGCTAATACCGAAATACTCAAAACATTGCATGGCGGCATTGTCCACAACCTCTCCGCAAACCAGAATAGGTACTGCCGGAGGGCAGGATACAGACGGGCTGGCCAAAATCCGACCGATTGCGTCCACCACTGGCACTCTCACCGCCGGGGACATAACCGCATCTCTGATTGAAACCGCTCTTTCTCCCCTGCCAATAGCTGGCGGTGCAGTGAAGATAGGCTCCCTCTCCGGCAACTGTGCCAAAACATCCAGGAGCTGGTCCACACATGCCTCTCCCACCTCTGGGGTCAACATCAGTACCAGGTAGTCTGGATCTGCGAATTCGCAGTGAATATTCTTATGTTTCAGGTAATCCTTTAGCTCCTGGCCGGTGTAGCCTTTTGCCTTAGGCATTATAGTAACCTTAAGTGGCTCCGTGCTGAGTTGGGCATATCCCATATCCTGCAGTTTATCCTTAAGTCTCTGTACATGAGGCACAAATCCAGCGAGTCTCTGCCCAAGGGTCTCCATATAGACATTGGCCCTATCCAGAGATTGCAGGATGATGTATGACGGACTGGTGGAACCAAAAAGGGCCAGAGCTGTGCTGACCATGGGAGATAATTCATCCGCTACGGCATTTGACAGATGCAGATATGCTCCGCCTGTCAACACCGGCAATGTCTTGTGGGCAGAGTCACAGCAGATATCCGCTCCCAGATCCACTGGGTGCATGGACCGTTCCAGGAACCTGAGATACGCGCCGTGGGCATTGTCTACCAACAGCAAGGCCCCATTCTCTTTGCACACCTCAGATATGGCCTGTATATCCACTGTATTGCCAAGATAATCCGGTGATGTGAGATAGATAGCTGAGGGGCTCTTCTCCCTATGGCGGAACAACTCTCTCACCTGATCCGGGGTAATATGGCAGGACAAGTATGATGTTCCCGACTCTCCATACATCCAGATCACATCCACATCCAGCAGTGCCACTGCAGTCAAAAAGGAACTGTGCACATTTCTGGCAGCTGCCACAACCGGGCGCCTCCCCCTCCTGGCAGCATGTTGCATGGCCAGGTAGAGCATTGCCCTGATGCATTGAGAGGACCCCTCTGTGGAATAGTATGTGTAACAACCAAAAAGTTTGGATGCATTGTCCATGCTCTCCCGGATGATTCCGTCGGCGTGATACAGGCTGTCTGCCCCGTCAATTTCCGTAATATCCAGCTTCTCGAGGCCCACCTGCTCAACTCCCTTATGCCCAGGCATATGGAGTCTCATGGGCTGGCTGTCTGCATAACTATTTACATAATCGCAAATAGGTGTGTTCATGCTATTCTCCCAGAGCCCTGGCAATTGCCACCATGATGGCACACTCCATGCGCTTGCGGAAGAGCCTGCATCCGTTTTCATACACTCCTGTCACTGAACCTGTGGCGTGGTATGCATTGGCAGCACATCCACCAGAGCAATACAGCCTCGCCCAACAATCGTGGCATTCGGGGTGGGCGTAGACATTGCAGGCAGCGAACTCCTCTCGCACCTGTGTATTGGTCACTCCGTCCCAAATATTGCCAAGCTTGAACTTTTCCTCACCAACAAACTGGTGACAGGGGTACAGATCTCCCCAGGGTGTTACAGCCATGTACTCTGTACCGCTGCCACAGCCCGAAATACGCTTATAAATACAGGGGCCACCAGTCAGATCTATCATGTAGTGGTAGAAGGTAAATGGTCTGCCCTCCTTGTCTCTCTCCAACATCAGCTTGGCCAGTTCCTCGTACTGATCCATAACTATGGCCAAATCCTCCTCAGTCAACTCGGACGGATCTCCTGTCGCACATACAACAGGCTCCATGCTGAGCTCTGTAAAGCCCAGGTCCAGCATCTGCTGTATATCCTTAAGGAAATCTGGGTTAGCATGGGTGAATGTGCCTCGCATATAATAGTCCTTGCCTCCGCGAGCCTCTACAAAGCGCTGGAATTTAGGCACAATCTTCTCCCAGCTGCCATTGCCGGCGTAATCCACGCGGAACCTGTCATGCACTTCCTTACGGCCATCCAGACTGAGCACCACATTGCTGCATTCTCTATTGGCCCATTCGATAACATCGTCATCTACCAAAACGCCATTGGTTGTCAGCGTAAAGCGGAAATTCTTGCCCTTTTCCTTTTCGATGCTGCGGGCATAGGCTACCAGGTCCTTAACCACCTGAAAATTCATCAGGGGCTCGCCTCCAAAGAAATCCACCTCAAGGTTACGCCTGGAGCCAGAATTCTCCACCAAAAAGTCCAGTGCCTGCTTGCCTACCTCATAGCTCATTATGGCGCGCTCGCCGTGATACTTGCCCTGACTGGCGAAACAATAGGAGCAGTTAAGGTTGCATGTGTGGGCGATATGTAAGCAGAGAGCCTTGACCACGCCAGCAGTCTTTTGCTTAAGCTTGCCTGCCATGGGCGCAAATGTATCGGGGGCAAAGAGTTTGCCCGCATCTTTAAGTCCCTGAACCTGGTCATAACAATTCTCCAGCTCTGCCCTATCAAGGTCTGGGAAAGCATCCGAAATATTCTCCAGCACAGTCTCCCTGCTATTGTCCTCGAACATAGCGATAATGCTGTATGCCACCTCGTCCACGACATGAACAGCGCCAGAGCATACGTCCAGCACAATATTAAATCCACCTAGTTTATATTGATGTATCATCAGACAATCTCCTTAGCAAAAAAAATGCCGCCGTATCGGCGGCACTTACGTTCGTGCAATTACTTGCTCTCCTTAGTGTTCTCACACTGCTGGTTGGCGATGCCACAGCTTGTCTTGCAAGCGGACTGGCAAGAAGTCTGGCACTCACCGCAACCGCCATTGTTGGCGCTGTCGCACAGGTTACGAGTCTCGATAGTCTTAATATGTTCCATAGTATCACCTTCTATTAAGAATTATTCTCTGGGTTACTTTACCATAATACCCACTACACTGTCAATTGCCCAATTTTCGCAGGGGCTCATTTCCCCACTGATGACAATCACCGGAACCTATGATAAAATATAGCTATTCATTAATAGATGAATGTATATATTATTTTTGGAGGAACACATAATGGATAACAAAGTCGTACGTTTCTTACTCACCTTCTTTTTGGGATGGATTGGCAGCCTTATCATCAACCACACCTCCCTTAAGCCAGATGGTTTTACTTCCAGGACAGGATGCTACATTTTCCTTACAATGATTACATTCGGCATTTATGCTCTGGTCGCCTCTATTTGCAATCTGACATTTGATCCCGCCAAGGCAAAGAACATCGGTTACAAGAAGGACTAATCACCCAACTTTTTCGTCAAATAGTAATAGGGCACACCCGTTAAAAGGTGTGCCCTATTTTTGTCATTCTTTACATTACTATTCAGCAGTTGCTCTGCGCCTCTTAACCCTGCGAACCACAGCCCTCACTACCAATACAACTACAGCTATCAGTATAGCTATAATCACCAGCAGTACATACGTGAATATGTTGGCTGCCCTCAACAGCTTGACTGGATTCCAGCTGGAATAAACCACCTTGCGGCCATCTGTCGATGCGTACTTGGCATCCATGGTGCCACCCATTGCCTGTATGTAGCTGGCGATTGCGTACCACTCCTTAACTGGGTTGCCATTCTCATCGTGTACCACGTAGTCCTTGAGTTTTGCCACATCGATGGGATTGCCCTCGGCATCTCTGGGAGTTATGTTCAGTAAACCGAAGGAGGATTCTTTGACGGAGCCCAACATCTGACCTGCGTACATACCTGTGACTACCATATACAGCTTGTCATCCTGGATCTCAGACAACGTTCCGTCATTATTGCGGAGCATAGCATAGTCCACCTTGTTGAAAATCATCCTGTTGGTGTTAAAGGAGTATTCGACACCTGCAAAGAACAGCTGTGCAGACTTCATTATTGGATAAACAGATGCATCCACCTCCAGGGCGCACTTAAGGTCCTTGCCTGTGATATAAACTGCAATGAGTTCTCCCTCTGTGCCTACGCCAAGAGAGGATGTATTAAACACATCAGAAACGGTTACCTGTCCCAAAGGAATAGACTCACGGATAACTCCCGATGCAGTCAGCGCCACCGCAACCTGCTGGCCCGTAGCCTGCTCAACCGCCCACTTGTATGCGTCTGAGAACAGATTGCCCAAAGTTGACTCGTGGGCTGTGGCGTATACATCTGTGACGGAGTCAAAGGTGTATGTATTGTTTGTAACCACCTGGTCAAATGTCATGCCATACTTGGAAAGGTAGTTTTCCTCTACATCCTTTTTGTATGACTCAACAAGTGCTGCGATAGCCGCATCCTCAGCCACAGTCTCGTCGATGGCAATCATGTCATAGTCCTTAAATGTGACCTTGCCATCCTTGGAGTAGCTAAACTGTACAACGCCAAGGTTTTTGCCATATTCTCCTGCAGAGACAATATATGTGTCGTCAACGACTATAGCCTCTTCTAATGTCGTATGGGTATGTCCGGAAATAATAAGGTCAATGCCATTTACTTTAGTTGCCAATTCGTAGTCTTCTCCCTTGCCACCATCGGTGCCACAATGAGAGAGGGCAATAACAACTGGCTCTACACCGTATTTGGACTTAACCTCGGCTGTCGCCTTGTCAACAACCTTCTGTGCGACAACTGCAGGTTCCTGCAATATCATGCCTGAGTTAGGCGCACATGCGTCAGAGTCGTATCCGAAAACTCCAAAGACCACAAAATAAACTCCGCCACGCTCTATTATTACGTATTGCTCAACGCCGTATTTCTCAAATGCATCCAACACAGCAGCAGAATCCTGAGTATAACCATCCTGTCCCTCCTCAGGAGGCAGGTAGTTGGACACAGAAATGGCAGGGAGCCTATCTCCGCTATTGACAGCGCTATTGAGCATTGATGCTAGACCGCTGGGCAAATAGTCGTACTCGTGATTGCCCAAGGTAGTGACGTCGTACCCCATGGCGCCCATAAGGCGGAGCTCTAACGCGGATGTGGCGTATGCCGTCTGGAACAGGGATCCCATGGAGAAATCTCCACCATCCAACAACAGCGCATTGGGATGCTTGTCCTTCTGCTGATTGATCACCGTCATAAGCCTGGCATATCCACCATAAGTGCCACCATCATCCTCTGCAGTTGGCAGGAAATGCGAATGCAAATCGTGGGTAAACAGAATGGTCACCGTTGACTGGTCATCTGCAGAAACTGCTATGCTAATGGATAGAACAGTGATCAAAGCCAAGGCCAAAACCAGTATTCTCTTAAACAACTTACTCATAAATCCCCCTTAGTTATCTCTATATGGCTGTTACCCCATCACTCAAAGCTAATACTCTTGGCCCATTGCAAAATGTCCTCGGAATACTCAGGCATCTGCTCCTCCGAAGCAGCAAATTGTATTAGCCAGAATGCCTCATCTGTCTTAAACACAAATGCCTTGTACACAAAATCAGTCTTTGACGAGGTCACATATTCCTTATATTCAAACCATGTGAGCCCATCGGTCACATTGACTCTGCAATCCTTAATATCGTTGCCCTCAATGATCGCTTCTGCATATTCCCTCAGGGTGTAATCTTCCAGTCCTGCCAAGAGCGAAAATTTCTCCTCTGCTCCAAACATTATCACATCATCAGAGATATAGCTCACTGTGAATCCTGAATGAGCTTGCTTTCTGAATTTGCCTGTCAGCGTAATAGACATACCTGCATCGTTAAATTCTCTGGGCGCAGAGGTCCCTCCGGTAGACAGTCCCGTCATAGCTGCAATTACGCCAACAGCCATGCTGACAATAACAACTGCTATAATAAGCAGCCATCCCTTTTTGTTGTTTTGCTTATGATGAGCTATGGCCTCTTCTGAATCGTTGTTGTCAAAAAACAGCATATTCCCCAGGCCCACTCTTAATTTGTTGCTACCTGTGATGTAGATGTCCTCATGGCCCTCTGGCAAACGATAACAATCATTGGCGTAGTTCCTTGAGAGGGCATCCGCTACTACAAACACTCTGGCAGACTGGTCTCCGACCTGGTATGTAGCCTCCTGTCCATTTCTCAATGCGCCAAGCATGCGACATGGCACCCCATTGATAACAATATCTGGCTGGTTGGGATCCTCGATATATACCTGAATAGTAGCCAGGCATCCGACGAAACTCTTGTTCCTCTTGATAGTTAGATTTCTCATGCTGTCCTCCTGGTTTCGCATCTAAGGTTGAGGATATACCATAACGTAAACGTTGTGATGTCCATCCTGCAGAATATAGCCCTCCAGAATTCTGAAACTATACATATAATTCTCGCCAAAGACTATTCTATTGCCCATAACCTTGTATTCGTATGTGCCTGCTGGGAACAAGGTAGAATCGGTACCATCATGGGATATGTTAAGAGTAGGTACGACCATCGAAATATTCTCTCCTGGGGCTGAGGCATAATCGTTTGATCTGCCAAATTTAATTGTGCATGTGCTCCCGCCGGACGTTCCTGATTCGGAATCATTTGTCCAATAGTTCCCTGAATTGGCAAATGAGAGGAAATCCCGATTATAATCGGGCAAACTAAACACTGTCAGGTATGGCTCATCCATAATCTTGGAAAAGTAGTTATCTGCCTCCCAGCAAACCAAATCATCACCCAGCAACATAAACTCTGTGGTCTCACCACCATATATCACATTAATAATGCCTGCGGAGTATGTATATGTTCCCTCTGTTTCCGTCTCTGTTCCATGATCCGTCACAAGGACCTTTCCATCCTCACTAAACAACAAGGAAATAGAATATGGGTGAGCTTCTGATCCGGATAATTCCCAAGACACATTTACAAAATCTTCCTTTTGGAAGTCCTCGTAGCAAACGTCGCACTCCTTATCATTGACAACCTTGATGTTATATTTCCCAAAGAACAAATTGAACCCAACTCGTGCTGTTAGAGAACCACCGAGCTGAATGACTCTGTCTCCGCCATTACTATTCAGATAAAAGCTACCATCGTCGCCCTTATAGAGGCAATTAAAGGGATATAGACTTATCGATGTAAAGTTATAGTTATCCCCTGACTTAATGCAGACCACTTCCTTGCCATTAATCTCCCAAGGTATAGACGGTGACTCTGCGTCTCCAGTGTAGCCGGTGATCATAATACCACCATCTACCTCTTCGTAAACCCAGCCGGGGTCTACCTTATTACCACCAAAGCTTGGCAATTCACAAGCGGTAACAACAAAAGCAAGACAAAAGCTGAGGATAATCAACAAAACCTTTCTGCCCATAGTGTTCCTCCAGTGTTTTTGATTTGAGTATACCACTCTAGGTGATAGGTAGTAAACCAATCTTCACGGTCTATATTCGCTTCTGATTACTTCTAAGTAAATCCTGTTTCCTGTAAATAAGGAAGGCCTCACCTTTTCGGATGAAGCCATAATGCAACTACTAAACAAGCTGTTACTTTGGCTATTTAATTTCACCTGTGTGCTTATTGTTTATGTTTCTTCCGATCAAATATAGAATGATGTTTACAGGCATAATAAAAACAGATAATGCAGCGCTGATTACAATCAATTTGCCTATGAATCCAGACAGGCCTATTGCTGTCAATCCATATGTCCATATTACGAATAAAGACAGAGCAATTGATGCATGATACAACCGCAAGGAAATGAGAGTGGAGGGAGCAAGACAGCGATATCCACTAAGAAACAATACTAACAATGAAATGCAATATGGAATCATAACGGTAATATGGAATTCTTTATCCCAAACCGAACCAAAGATATCATCTGTAGAAGGAGTTTCAAAGTAAGTCCCCCAGGATGCTATCATAGGGGGAATCGATATTATTATCGATAACAGGATAATACCAATAAAAATCTTTTGCTTTCTACTAATTTTATTTAACCTCATTTTCAGTATTCTCCAATATTTTCAAGGTTATCTTCGAGGCTCCTTAAAAAATTATATGTATCGGGATATATCTCCTGTATTTGTTCCCAATGATACTCTTCATCTTCTAATAAACTGAAATAATAAGCAACACGATCGTCATCTCCGAGTTCAGTAGCTTGGGCTATTTGGTTTATTATTTCTTTATCGATAAGTTCATAGAACACAGAATCACATATAAATTCATAGGGCACATAGTCCAGAAATATTGTAGCACGATTTTCAAAATCTGAAAAAGAGCAATAGTATTCGCTTATTGCATTTACAGATGAAGTTCCATTTAAAATGTAACGATATGAGTTTTCTGCATCTAAATCAGCACAATAATCATCATTACCTATGACTGTAGTTCCATTAGTTAAAAGAACTGCATCTCCCAACCATCCCGCTAAATATGATATGGTTTCATCTGTAGCACTTGTGTATATGTTAGAAATAATTCCATCTATACCAAGCTTATACGTTAATCTAGATGCTAGTGAGATCTGATAATGAGCAAAATCAGATACGCCTAAATCATCACAATCGCGATGCTGGTTTGTAATAGCATTTTTAAGGAGCAAATACTCACTTTCTGAATAACCAAGAATATTTACAAAATAATTTTCTTCTGAAGTGATTCCAAGAACGTCTCCTGCTACATCATACCATTCAAAATAGTCTTTATATTTATCAAAGCTATTTTCCCCAAAAACGGGAATTTCACCACCATATACTATTCCCCCCAAAAGTCTGGAGCACATCCAAGCCCGCTCTAAATAGGTTTTGTAAGGAAAATTTGTGTCAACTTTATCATACAAGGATCTAATCAACGCAACTTCGCTAGAAGTAAAGCCATAGGTATCAATTAATTCTGCAAAATACCTTTCATCTATGTTGACAGTAAGCGAGTTGCTCCATTGCTGTGAAGATGAATATCTATATGTTGCTGTAACGACAACAGTCCCTGGAGAAATACCAGTTAGGAGACCAGAAGAATTAATTGTAGCACTTCCTGTTCCATTAGTTACTGTCCATGTTATACCATTCTGCCCATTATCACTATATGTAGAATACATAGTTGCAGTTAATTGATGTTTTTTTCCAACTCCAAGGCTACTTACAGCATTCCTAATATCTACTCCGTTATATGACGCAGTGATCTTTTTTATTGTCCAAGTCTGCTTCATATTTGCCGAAGAATACTCCTGCAATACGATATCCCAATTATCATCCGGATTATCAGGGCATGTAACTGTACGACTGGTTCCAAACAAGCTGTAAATATAATATCCATTTACAGTTGATTCAATTTTCCATTTTGCAGTATCCAAAAAGCTTCCATCTGATCGTTGTATGGTCTTGCTTATTAATGATGATCCTGACCTTACCCATCCTTTTGCATTATCAAGCATTGAGCGAATACAATACGTTCCATTTCCAATGTATTGTATTTTAAACATTCTAAAACGTTGGGTAGGCTCATTAGTTCCACTGTCATATACTGTAAGCGGCTCGTTTTCACCATAAAAGGACATTCCGACAAATTCGATTCGGTAGTTGTTTGCAGGGTTGTTAAAGTAATAAACTCCATCAGGAAGATGCACGTATATTGTGCAGAATGCACTCCATGTTACACCATCCGAATCAACTAAAGTAGCTGTGATTTTGGCGGTTCCTGATTTCCTAGCTGTCACAATGCCAGAAGAGCTAACTGTTGCAACAACACTATTGCTTGAAGTCCAAGTTATAGTTTGTGGATTAATATTAGCAACTGTACTGATAGATAATGTTTCTCCTTCTTCAAGAGAAGCTGTGGTAGTATTAAGAGATAATGCCGTATTATACTCCATAACAACATATGGGTGTCTGCTTGTGTCAGAATGTTCACACGATACAAAGCACTTGTTTGCTGATTCATTACTACTCATCATAATAAAGCCTGCGTTGGCGGAATATGTTCCTGTTTTCCATGCAAGAACTAAACCTGTAATGTTAAATTCAGTAAGCTGAGCATATGCCATGCTTGCACCATAATTTTGGGAATTATAGTAAACACCTATATTATTCCAAGTAACGCCACTTTCCGTCCATCCAGTATTCTGAAGAGGATATAGATTAACATACTGGGTAGCACTTCCGGTTGCCTCTTTGGCATAGAATTTTACACTTAAAATATCAAGTACACTTGCGTTCTTATAAGCTTGTGAATTAATAAGTCCATACAGTCTTATAACTGTCCTGCCTACACCAAAATCTGCAGATGGTGTTCCCACCCTATCATACTCATAGGTTCCGTGATTACTACTTGGCCTTGCAGAGAATATGGGTGCATCCTGTATAGCTCCGGAACCATTGGTGGAATCTTTTATTGTAATTGTTGGATCAATGGTAACTGGGTATACTGTATCCTTGTCAGTTAGGAATTTCTCATCCACACTAACTGTAATAGTGTATTCCTGATTCTCCTTAACTGTCTTAACAGTAAGTGTGCCCTCATGCGGCACATAATTAGCATCATAGGCAATGACATCTCCTAAATAGAAGATTGCTTTTGTTGCCTTTGACTCCGCTAAGAAGTAACCATTTGCACTCTCATATAATCCAAGACCATTAGTAGTTAACGTAAATGAATACTCATTTACTCCTGTGTATTTAGTTAGAACGATATCTTCCTTTATACCGGATAGTAAGGGTGTATATTTCAAAGTAGTATTGTTATCGAACAATCCCACATACTCAACAGCATTATCCTTCTTGCTCGCCGTTACTCCCTTTGTTGTGAAGATAGGTTTTAAGGTTACTGTATGCTCTCCGTAACCCATGGTAATACCATCAGATGGGCTGTTACTAAAGTTCACGGAGACCTCGTTTTTGGTTGTTTTATATCCATCCCTGGTAGCAGCGAGGGATATATCCTTTTCCTGTATTATTCCGTCCTTATCTACATACTTAACATTTTCGCTAAAGAAGTATGCAGTTCTGCTTCCATCTTCATTTTGGAATACATAGGAGTGCAGATCTTCTTCATCTGGCAAACGACTAACAAAGTTATGAGACTTAAGTTCTGCCTCTTCTACATAATTTAGAATCTTACTACTACTTACAGTAGCTAACATTTCTTGTTTAATCTTAGCTGTAGAGAGGGCACTACTCTCTTCAAGGTCTGCTGCTGCAATAACCTGCGATGGCATACCACTAACAAATAAACAACAAACTAGAAACATTGCAACAAACGAAATATGTCTCTTTTTCATAATGTCCTCCTATAAAAATTGAATTCAAAAAACACAAAGAGCGCCTATACTCTCCAAACAGAGTATGACGCTCCAACTTAAGTCTTTATGTTACCGATTGGACTTAGGTGGTAGAGTCCATGCCTCCGCAGAGAAGATTATCACTTAACGCCTATGTGTCCTTGGGGTTACAATATACTTATATCATAAGTATTTGTCATTGAAAAGAGTTTCTTACATAAGCCGAATAGCCTAGAGATACATGGATATGAATATGTATATAATTCGTGTGTATAGATAATTTTTCCGTTTTTTTATATCTTGACTCTGTTAGCGGCAGAACCGGCGGTTATTATGTCATATTTTCCACTTACTAGGATCGTCCCGCGAGCCAAAAAGAACTAAAGGAACATACATATTTTAAAGCAATTTCAAAACAATTAGACAAGAGTTCATCTACAATTTCTATGGAAGTTAGAGATTATCTTTCTGAAATTGCTACAGGTCACCCCGGATTCCCATACAACGCTGCAAAAATCGCTACAACTGTAAAATTAAGCAGCTATGTGGTAGCAACAGCTTCAGGCCTTCTAATTCATATTGTAGACTAATCAGGGGATGAAATTCGCACTGTCCTAACTTTGTAGAAGAAATTTGCACAGCAATATTTAGGATCCCGTATATATGCAATGGATGTGAAACTATTGGGAAATGCTTGTTAATAAAAAACACACATAATGCTGAACGTGCCCATATTAAATCTCATAAAGTTATTCCTGAGTCACGAAGTAGTTTATGTGCTTCTGAAGGGGGATTGCAAGACTAATTCCATCATTAGTCTATTGGTAGAACAAGTGCAATCTGTACATCAAATCTATACCTCACATAAAGACGCACTAATGTGTAGTGAAAAACAATCTATAACTATATTGATACCTGTCTTTTGACGTTAGAACCATTGCCTTTCCAAGAAAAGTAAAGTTTCATGAACGTTATAAGAAGCCTGAATTCAAGATAGCTAAAGGCTGTCGTATAAGTCGAAACTGTCACGACTTTCAAGTTTTATGAAAAAGCATCCTGATACTACAGTTATTCAGATGGATTCAGTTATGAGCGCAAGGGGGAATAAAATGTCTTCTTACGAAACTCTTTTATAGAGTCTGTTTTATGATTGTCTTTTTCGTGACGCCAACACAAACAAATTTTATATACTGTTTGGGGGTGGGTTCTCCAATTACAAAATTGGCTTTCCATTTACAAACCTTGCATTTCGTTTGCAAAAACTTCAAATGCAACGACCGCGTTTCTGCTTACAAAATAGATTCTTGTTTTACAAGTAGTAAACCAATCTTCACGGCCTCATGTTGTTTATTGTTTTTCGATAATTTTTTATTGACAATCATTTTCTGCTGTGCTAATTTGATGTTAGAAACCGCATTTCACAGGAGGTTACCATGCTGAAAATATCCAAAAGGCTTTCCACCACACTTTCCCTGTCTCTGGCTATATTCTTTTTTGTATGCTGTGTAGGCGGGCTGTTTGTTCTGCCGACTTTAACAGATATGCTGATCAACCTGCCCGACAATACCGGCAATCGAGATAATATCACTGAATTGGGTCGCACACTTTCCCTGATTTGCGCCTACGGTATTGTTCTTGACATGATGGTGGCTGATTCTCTCCTTTTTGTCCTGCTCATGAATGTACGCAAGGGGCAGGTCTTTACAAGCCAGACGGTCTCCCTGATTCGTGGAGTTTCCTGGTGTTGCCTGAGCCTTTGTGTTCCCTTTGGAATCCTGGGTCTCTACTTCCAGCTTTCCTGGGTTGTATGTTTCCTGGCGGGGTTCTTAGGCCTCTGCCTCAGGGTGTGCAAGAACGCCTTTGAAGAGGCACTGGAAATCAAGGAAGAAAACGATCTTACGATATAGGGGGGACGAAGCGATGATAGTAATTCATTTGGACGTTATGATGGCCAAGCGCAAAATGTCCCTCAACGAGCTCTCTTGTAAGGTTGGCATAACTTTGGCAAATCTATCTATTCTCAAGAATAACAAGGCAAAGGCTATCCGCTTTTCTACGCTGGAGGCCATTTGCCAGGCACTGGACTGCTCTGTGGCGGACATTATAGAGTTTGTCCCCGACAGTAATTAGGAGGCAGAGGGCGCTTGTATGAGGAAGCATTACAAAATCATACTAAGTTGCCTGCTGATTTCTGTTGTTATTGGAATGATTGCTTTCAAACTATGGGAGTCAGGTGCTTTTGTTTTCGACCGTTCTGCCAATGTTAGTTCAGAACATGTGGTTTGGAACGAGAAAGAGTATTCAAGTATAGGCGGAAATTATTCGGAAGGAAGAACTATCGCAAAGGACAAAAATGGCAAATGGTCGATAAATATGGTCGAAGAGGACCCTTCGCATACATTCATTGTTATTCGTTCTTTCCTAGACCAATATCTTATGGTTTCAGATGACTATGCTGTTCCTACGACCGGAAAACTAACAACGGTATCTTGGAATGGAAAATACATTACGGATACATCATTTTTGAATGCTATTGCAAAAATTGAAGCCGAAAGAACACCTTCTTTCACATATGAGACCGATGGTATTTCCCATCCCACAGATAATCAACACATGAGGGCTTTATATTTTGCCTATGAGGATTGCCCTGTTACAACAAACTTTAAAGGATATATGGGCAAAGTGAAAGGGGTATGGGTAATAACTACATATATTTCGCAAGACACCAGAAACGAGGATGGCTCTCCAAAACCATATTCTGTCAGTTGCTATGCAATCCCTGAGGAATATTGGGATGTTCTTTCAAAATATTTTAGCTAAACCAATTTTCATATTCCGAACTCATGGTAAATCTCCCATCTAAAGAGACAACACTGGAAAGTGTCGCGTGTTTGAGTAGGGAGTAGGTCAACGGCCGAGATAGCATTTCGGATTATATAAAAGATTTGAAGACGAGTATGAACAGACCGACAAACTTAAATTTGACGAAGGAGTGTGATTGTATGAAAAATAAAATCCTTGTTAATAGTGCAATTGCAATTTCTATAATATTTGTTGCTGTACTTATTTTGACAAATATGTTTACCAGGGGAGCAATCACAGGTAAGCTCTATCGTGTAGATAATGTCTATGAGGAAATTTGGAATATGGTCATTGCCGAAAAAAATGGTACTCAAACCATTCTCACTACATCAATAGAGGGTATAGAGGTTGATTATGACCTTGGACTCTTTCAAAACATAAATATACCTATAAATGATGAATACAGTATTTCTTTATCTTTTTATCGAGATGAATTGTGTATTTGGCTGTTTAAAGAAAACAATAAAAACCATGATGCTGCATGCTATGTATACAATTATCAAACCAATACCTTATACGGCAATCAGGATGAATCGCATTTGATTGACATATTTATGCCGTTATATTATTCGTGGGTTGGAAACGATGGGAATTTCAATTCTGAAAATCAGGGTGATTATACATTTGTATTTGCAGAATATCCCTTAGCGCACAAATAAACGACTTTGTTATCAAATTCCAATATGTCGAACGCATGGTGGATTTTCCAACCTAAACGAATTACACTGGAGGTATTTATGTATCCTGAAGAAAACCAAATTTTCCCTACTACACAATCCGATTCTCTGCCCGCGGAGCAGGAATACAATTATTCCACAGCAGACTCAGTGTTTGCCTGGCTCAGCTTAGTGTTTGCATTCTTATTCTGCAAGGCATTGCCTGTGAAAGAGCATCCTTCGGGAGGATTCCTTTTGATCCTTGCTTTGTTCGCCACAGGTTTTGTGATTCTAAAGCTAAAGAAGATAAAGATTCCCAAGGCTTGTGTACTTGGCGCACTATCTTCCCTAGTTATCGGATTTGCATTGCTTTTTACCAACACCGCGTTTTTGATCAATCTGTCTTTTGCATACTGTCTGGCAAACTTCTGCTATTTTCTGTATGCAGCCTTTGGCAACTCGGTCGAGCAGGGCTTTTCTGACTATATATACGTGGACTATTTTAAGGCCCTGATTCTCCTCCCCTTTAGCTCTCTAGGCGCTATTTTTCGTGCGCTTTCCAACAAGGGCACAAGAAAGGGTTCTCAGTTCATGCTAAATGCCATATTAGGCATCGGCGTCGCCATCCTCCCCACCATAGTGATATTCCTATGTCTGTCTTATGATAATGGCTTTACGAAAATCCTAAATGACCTTTTCTCCTTTGACGAAGACAAATTTTCCAACACCATCCTCAGCCTGATCTGGACACTCCCCTTGGCAATGTATGGCTTTGGCATGTACGCCTCCTCTGCTAGAAAGCATCTGCAGGATAAAGTAACTATCCAGACCTGTGATGACACATTGCGCAAGGCGCAAGTTCTGCCCCAGGTTACTGCTGCGGTGGCGATGCTACCTATCCTGTTTCTGTACGTGGTCTTCTTTATTTCTCAGTGGCAGTACTACGTGTCCGGGTTTACCGGCGTACTTCCAGAGAATTTTAGCTACGCAGAATATGCTCGTCAGGGCTTCTTTGAGCTCTGTGCAGTATCGGTGATTAACCTGCTTTTGATCATATCCATTGCAATTTTCATAAGGCGCAATCAAGAAGGCAGTCCCGTTGTTTTGAAAATTGTCACCTCTATTTTCTGTGCCTGCACCTTGGTTCTGATCAGCACAGCTGTGGCCAAGCTGGTTATGTACATTGATTACTATGGCCTGACTCCAAAGCGCATATATGCCATGTGGCTTATGGCACTAATTGGCATTGCCTTTGTGCTGATCGCTATAGGGCAGTTCCTGCGAAAATTCAAGACTGTGGCAGTATGCTTCAGCGTGGCCATCGTCATGTTTAGCTGTCTGGCTGTGTGCAACGTAAATTCCATATGCGCCCAGTACAATGCAGATAGATATTTGTCCGGCAGCCTTGAGACGCTGGATGTGGATGCTATGAAGGAATGGGGCGACTCTGCTATTCCCTCCCTGGTACAGGTTGCGACCTCCATGGATGCGGAAAAGGATCCCGACCTTAAGAAGGAAATCGACGCTGTTTTGTCCTCTAGGTCAACGCACTTTGAATTTGATAAACCTTCCATCTTCTCCTTCTCTGTTCCCACATTAAGGGCAAAGGCAGCACTGGATGAATATATTCACGATTGAAATACGATAATAAACCCCTTGACGGTACTTGCCATCAAGGGGTTTAATCCATCAAATCAGTTATTTAGGTTTTTTCTTTAATACCATAACCACAACTGTTACTGCAATTGCAACTCCAATGACAGAAGCAACAATTATTGGAACCAGACTGGGCTTGTCCTCGTCTGCGGTGGGTGCATCAGTGGGCTCTGCTGTAGGTGCCTCTGTCGGAACCGGTGTTGGGGTAGGTGCCGTATTAGGAGCTGTTACCTCTGCGCCGGTTACAATAGCAGTTCTCCTGCTGGGGATTGTCGTCTCGTCAATAACCTTAGCGTCGGCATTAACAAGCTGCATGGTGATACCAGACTCTGTTACTGTGAATACCAGAGAACCTGTTGCGCCACCTGCAACTCGTGCTGCACACTTGCTGGCCTCTGCGCCCTTAGTGACGCTGTCTACTGTACCCTCTGTTATCATGGAGTTAGTTACATAAACTGTTCCCTTATCTCCATCAGATGCTACAACCTCGTTATTATAAAGCCTCTTACTTCTGGAATACTCGTGGTTATCTCCACCAAGAACGAAGTCTACGCCAAGCTCATCACATACCTTATAGAGCTTATTGTAATAGGACCAAGATGCAAAATTGTCATCGCTACCATTGCCCATGGGATAATGCTGATATACAACGATGTACTGGAACTTGCCCTCCTGAGCTGCTACAACATCCTTCATCCACTGAGTTTGGAAACCAAAGTCCTTCTCAAAAATATCAAATTCTTTCATCTCCGGTGCCAAGGAATCGAGGCAGAGGAAGAGAACGCCATTATAATTGAACCAGTATACACTCTCAATGCCCATGGGGCCATTAGTTGGGTTGCCAAGAGCGTTGACAAACCACTTGTTTGAGATATTCTTTGTACCGGTTCCGTTTCTGTCATCTGTCTCATGGTTTCCGATTGTCATAGCCAGGATACCAGATGTTGTGAGGGCGGAGTCGTTATACTGTACCCAGTTGTTGTAAGTGGCGCCTGTATATGTGTGGTCTCCCGTATGAATAATCAGATCCCAGCTGCCAATCTCGCTCTTGATGTTATTGAGAATGTTGGTCATCTCGGGCAAATAGATGATCTTGTTGCTTGCCTTGCTCACATGAGAATCGCCAATAGCGATAAACCTGAATGCGTCTGTACCTGCTGTTACAAAGGAATACACTGCAGAGGATCCCCTGTCGTTGTATACCTTGTAGATGTACTTAGTATCCTCTGTCAGGCCTGTTATTGTATATGCGTATTTGTAGTATGTGCCTGCAAACCGATCATAATAGTCAAGTGTGCCCAAAGTTCCGTCCACCTGTACCTCTACTGCATCTGCAAACTCTGTATCATCTGCATATGTATATACAAGAGTGCACTTGTCCACAGGTGAGTGCCACGTGATGTTAACAGAAGTCTTACAATCCTCTGTTGCGTTAGTCACAAGCATGTTGACTGGGTTATCATTTGAATCGATATAGTCCACGCCAAATGATATTGTGAGGGCGGAAATTGCAATAGCAAAGACAATTGCCACCGCGATCCACAATCTGTTTTTTCTGCTCATAATATTCCTCCTTTTCGCTTGATATTATATCGGTATGCCGAAGTACTATCAATAATATTTACAAGCATAGATCTAAGTAGTCTGTCATCAGCGACTGTTTTGGCAAGTTGTATCGATTTAGATGTCGGTAAAAAACAGCGATATACTTATCTAACCACAGAAGAATTCCTGTAAATATAGAATTCTTCCTGGCTTGGCATCCACTTTTTTTCTTTTTCAGGGAAAGTTTGATCAAAACTTGCTACCGCGTCAGCATCCTCGCAACAATCGGCAGCGGTGCTGGGAATATACATCCACTTTCTACCGTCAAGTGCATCCGGCACAAGTTCGCATACAAGAAGCGCAGTTGGAAAATTGCCGTCAATAACAAAGCTTACATTTTTCTTTTTGCAGCTTACAAAGCCTCGGCTGACATAGTTGCCGGGGTTCCCAAAATTAATGTTGACGTCGTATCCCATTTTTCTTGCAACATTAAAAGAGTGCTCAATCAAAAGTTTACCCAGCTTTTGCCGCTGAAATTCGGGAGCAATGCAGAGCGGCCCGAAAGAAAGGATTTCTTTTCTTTTGCCGTTCTCGTCCTCAAGCCATGCTTTTGTATACATTATATTGCCTATGATTTTGCCGTCTTTTTCAAGGACAAAAGCAAGCTCGGGTATAAAATCGGGGTGCTTTCGCATCATGTGTACATAATAGTGCTCGTCAGCCCCCGGTTTATATACATTCCAGAATGATTCACGAGTAAGTTCCTCAACTTCTCTATAATCTTTTTCTGTTTCTAATCGTATCGTTAAATCGTCCATTTTTGAAGATTCCTTTCTTTGATTGGTGTGGTGTCATAACAAAACTGGAACAGATCAGATGGCTCCCAATTCATAATATCATATTTGCCAGAAATAAAACCGCGTAATATCTATCATTTTAGCTGCCTCTTCAAGTTCTTAATTTCCGCCGAATATTAACTTAATATTTAGTTCAATTCCTCCCCAAAGTTCGTTTTTGAGGAAATGATATCTATTGAATTCCACATTAAAAAGCACAGTAAAATACCGAACTACCAACGACCTTGCCTCTTGTGGTGCCCGCCTCTGCTTCGCCTCCTAGGCTCGCCTCGTCGACCACTGCGCCGATCCCTGCTCGCTTCTCCTGCCTCTGGCAGCGCTCCCAGGCATCGCATGTTATTCGCCGGGCTCATAACCCTCCTCCGGCCCCTCCACCACCGCTGGCGGTATTGTTCCTAAACAAAAAAACAGCCGCTGTCATCAGCGACTGTTTTGGTTGCGGAGGAAGGACTTGAACCAACGACCTTCGGGTTATGAGCCCGACGAGCTACCAACTGCTCCACTCCGCGGCGCGAAAACAAATATACCATCAATGATTCATGTTGTCAAATAAATCTTTTCGACAAAAAGTGTGTAAAAGTGGTGGCGCCGCTTCCCTCGTCGGGCCATAACGCGCACCTGGTTATATGTGCGCCACTTTTAAATCACCAGTGTGTTCATTATAAAATCCAGTATTGCTCCAACTGGCTTGGACACTAACCATCCCAGACCACCCGTTGCCCAGGCCAACACAAAAATGTATGGCATAAATGGCTGTATCCTGTGATATACCCGTCTCCAGGACATGGGCATTATGACTGTGAGCAGGTGTGATCCATCCAATGGAGGCAGTGGCAACATATTAAATACTGCCAGAGATAAATTTACCATGATGCAATAGAACAGCACCAGGTATACGTAATAGGATGTGTCCGACATAAAGTATATGCTCCCTGCCTGCTCCAACAATAGTCCCTGCATCCTGCATATGATCATAAAAGCCTTGAGCATTGCGGCGGAAACAATAACCAGACACACATTAGCCGCTGGTCCAGCCAGTGACACTAATATCTCGTCTCTCTTGGGATTTCTGAAGTTATTGGGGTTAATCGGCACGGGCCTGGCAAATCCCACCCTGGCGAACAAAAGCAACAAGAATCCTACCGGATGAAAATGTTTCAGCGGATTTAGCGTCATCCTGCCACAATCCTTGGCTGTAGAATCTCCAAAATAGTAAGCTACCCTGGCGTGGCTGTATTCGTGGAAACAAATGCCCAACAAAATAGCAGGCAGGCTGAGTAGTAAATCTATCAGCTCCTGCCCACCAAACAAATTCGAAACAACAGATGATATAGAAAGGCTCATGTCAGAATCAACCGAAGAACTCGTAGTACAGAGCACGAACAGCCTTAATCTCATCCTCAGAGGGAATACCAAACAGGATACTGATCTCGGATGCGCCCTGGTTCAGCAGTTCGATGTTAACTCCGGCTCTGGCAAGTGCAAGAGATGCCCTGGCTGTGAAACCGATACTCTTCTTCATGCCCTCTCCTACTACAGAGATCAAGCAGATGTTGTGCTTAATATTAACCTCGTCTGCTCCCAGCTCCTTGTAGATGCGATCCTCAATCCTCGCCAATGTGGCTGGTGTTGCGTAATGAGCTCTGAAGATTACTGAGATAGAGTCGATACCAGATGGTGTATGCTCGTAGGAGATCTTTTCCTCCTCCAGAATCTGCAGCAATTTACGTCCGAAACCGATCTCTCTGTTCATCATGTGCTTAGTAACATCAATCATAGCAAAGTCGTTGTCAGAGGCAATGCCTGTAACTCTGGTCCTCTCGTCCAAGTTGGTACGCTCAGGAACGATGAATGTGCCGGGAGCCTCTGGATTGTTGGTGTTCTTAATATTAACCACAATACCAGACTTATATACGGCAGCCAGAGTGTCCTCATGAAGTACTGAGAAGCCCATGTATGCCAACTCGCGCATCTCCCTGTATGTATACTCTGGAATAGGTCTGGGATTCTTAACGATCTTAGGGTTAACTGCAAAAACAGAGTCTACATCTGTAAAGTTCTCGTACAGCTCTGCAGAAACTGCTGCTGCCAATACAGCACCGGTGATATCAGATCCGCCTCTGGAGAATGTGGCGATATGTCCAGAATGTGTGTATCCGTAGAATCCAGGGAAAACTGTCACTCCGTCAAAATCTCCAACCGTGCGCAGGTTGATAAAGCTCTCAGGCAAGCATACGGCATTGCCAAAATCATCGCTGAGGTAGAGCCCTGCCACCTTGGGATCCATATATCTGGCCTTAACTCCGCGGGAGTTAAAATACTCTGCGACCAGGCGAGCGTTAAAGTCCTCGCCCATTGCCTTAACTGAGTCTGCCAAAATGTCATTATTCTCTTCGGGGTTCTCAAACATGCCAGTAAGGCGCTTAGACACAAACTGAGGAATATCGTCTGACAGTCCCAGTTCTACTGCCATGGAGTGGAATCTATCTGCAACTGCAGCTATCTCTGCTGTAGGTATCTGGCCATTGAGGAGATAAACAGATGCGCAGTTAATGAGCATGTCCGTAACCTTAGTGTCATCCTTAAATCTCTTACCTGGCGCAGAAACAACAACTATCTTACGAGCTGGATCTGCAACTATAATGTTAAATACCTTCTCTACCTGTGTTGCGGAAGCCAGTGATGTGCCTCCGAATTTACATACCTTCATAAAATCTCCAATTTATTAAATAGGCATATGCCACTTATTGCCTTGCATGTATCTGTACGCATCAGGCTGGCCCGATGGACATTATCTGTGACATTATACAACTATTTTGCCATAAAAAACAGTAGGAATTTTTCGACTACAATAATGGTACACTTTACCATATTTCCTTTAGATGATAAAATGAGACTAACTATGCAGTAATAGGAGTAGTTAGAGTTGAGTAGGATTACTTTTATCGTTCTACATCTCGGTTTTGGTGGTGTCGAGAAGGCTATCGCCAATCAGGCCAATATTTTGTGCCAACGTCATGATGTGGAGATTATCAGCGCATATAAGCTGTATGACCAGCCTCCGTTTTACATCGACCCGGCGGTCAAGATAACCTATCTGATGACAGACCTTAAGCCTAACCCTGAGGAGTTCAAGGCAGCTGTCCGTTCTCTCAACCCTATCCGCATCTTTAGAGAGGCCATGACTTCTGTTCGTGTGTTGCGACGCAGAGTCTCCTTGATGCGTAGGGCCATTGCCAATTGTCACACTGATGTTTTGGTGTCATCCCGCATTTTGTACAACGACCTTTTGCGATATCGTCCAGACCCTGATACCATCACCATATCTCAGGAGCACCGTCACCATGACAATGATGCTAAGTATATCTCTAAGTTGTGCCGTAGCGTTGAGGATTTGGATTATTTCATGCCGGTTTCTGCTGAGCTTACCCAGTTTTACCAGGAGCAACTGGCTGACAAGCATGTCAAATGCGTGTATATTCCACACAACATTGATTCCTGGCCCCAGGAGGTATCTCCCTTATCTGCTCAATCCGTTGTAAGTGTGGGCAGGCTTTCCGTCGAAAAGGGTTACGTAGATTTGATCCGCGCCTTTGCCCTTTTCCACGAGACGCACCCCCTCTGGGATCTGCATATTATAGGAGATGGTGACCAGCGCAGCATGGTTGAGCAGGAGATTTCAAACTTTGGACTCGATTCTTGCGTCAAACTCCACGGCTATCAGAACAAGGATGTTGTTAATGACGTCCTGCACGCCTCCTCCATATATGCCATGGCATCCCACAGCGAATCCTTTGGCATTGTGCTTATAGAGGCCCAATCCCACGGACTCCCCTGCGTTGCCTATGATAGTGCCAGAGGCGCCCTGGAGATCATCTCTGATGGCAAGGATGGGTTCCTGGTGCCCGACCGCGACCCAAACAAATTTGCAGAATGTCTGTCTCGTCTGGCAGATGACTCTGCCCTTAGACAGAGCATGGGAGTCGCAGGCCGCGAGAACAGTCGCACATACAGCCAGGATAATGTAGCCAGACAGCTATTTGATTTTTACGACAGCATTTTAAGATAAAATCCAAAAGGAAAACAGTAAAGGAAAACATATTATGAGCAAAATCAAGGTTATGACAGTTTTTGGTACCAGACCTGAGACCATCAAAATGGCCCCTCTGGTCAAGGAACTTCGCTGCAGGCCGGAAATAGAATGCACCGTGTGCGTTACTGCCCAGCACAGACAGATGCTGGATCAGGTTCTGCGCGCATTCGACATCGTTCCTGACTACGATCTGGATATTATGAAGCCTGGTCAGACCCTGTCAGACATCACTGTTAATGTTCTTAAGGGACTTGAAAATGTAATCAAGGAGGTTCAACCACACATTGTGCTGGTTCATGGAGACACTTCCACAACTTTTGCCGGGGCTCTGGCCGCCTTTTATCAGCAGGTTGCTGTTGGTCATGTAGAGGCTGGCCTTCGCACATACAACAAGTATTCCCCCTTCCCTGAGGAGATCAACAGACAGTTCGTTGGACTTGTTGCAGACATGAATTTTGCCCCCACAGAGCGCAGTCGAGACAACCTCATTGCCGAGGGCAAGGATCCTGCCACCATTAGCGTTACAGGCAACACTGCCATTGACGCCATGCAGACCACTGTTATTGCAGACTACAAGGATGAATTGTCCGATTGGATTGACGGCAGCAGGCTGATTGTCCTTACTGCCCACAGACGCGAGAACCTGGGCGAGCCCATGCGTCAGATGTTCCGCGCCATCCGCCGCATTACAGACGAGAACCCCGATGTCAAGGTTATTTATCCCGTTCACCTCAATCCCTTGGTAGTAAATACAGCCAAGGAGATTTTGGGCGATTGTGACAGGATTAAGCTTATCTCCCCCATGGAGGTGGTTGAGTTCCATAACCTCTTAGCCCGCTCCTACCTCATTCTCACAGACAGTGGCGGCATCCAGGAGGAGGCCCCATCTCTTGGCAAGCCTGTCATAGTTCTTCGCGATACAACTGAGCGTCCTGAGGGCATTGCCGCCGGCACACTTAAGTTGGCTGGCACCAACGAGGAGACCATCTACAGCATGATTGACGAGCTGTTAAACGACCAGGACGAATATGCCAGAATGAGTCATGCCTCCAACCCTTATGGTGATGGTCAGGCCAGTCGTCGCATTGTTGACGCCATTATCGAGAAGTTTTCATCCGTTCTCGACCAATAGATTTTTATGGAGATACAGATGTTTAAAAAGGAATTGTCTCAACAGCCCGCCTGTTCCAAGGGCCATGATTTATTAAAAAAATATGCATTTTACGTGCTGATTTTCTTTTGCATTTTCATCCCCTTCAGGAGCCCCATTGCCGACCTGACATTCTCAGGCATTAAGGCCATTACTGATTTGTTGACGCTGTCCGTGCTGGCCTGGTTTGCCGTGGATTCGCGACTCCATCTCAGGTTCCGCCTTCAGGATTTTCTCTTTTTGGGATTCCTTGGCCTTTCATTCATCAGCACAGTTTTGGTCAATGATCGCAGCATTGGAGTATTTATTTACCAGGTACGCAGCATCGGAATCTACTATATTTTCTACTTCTGCATACGCAACTTCGGCTACGGCAAAAAGGAATTCTTGTCGATACTCCGGGTTCTCCAGTGGGTCAGCGTGGCCCTGATGAGCCTTGGTATTATCGAAAAGATTACTGCCAAGACATTTTTGTTCCCCGATAGTGTTGCCAATGCTATCCTATACCCGTCCAACTTCACGCGAGTATATAGCATGTTTTATAATCCCAACACCTTTGGATTGTTCATAATCATGACAATTCTGCTGTCATGGACCGCTCATCTTTTCCTGGGACACCGCACCAATATCGCAATCTACTGCGTACTCTTCCTGTCCCTGTGGTTGTCTATGTCGCGCAGTTCCCTGATCATGGTAGTGCTTATTGCATTGGTGTTCCTGGCATATATTCTCTTGACAAGGCAATTCGGTCAGAAATGGTTGACCATACTTAAGACCTCTGCCGCAGTTGTTTTGGTTGTGGTATGCGCCAGTACCCTGGTTGATCTGGGATCCCAGTACTACTATGACAAATATATCGTTACACATCTGGTAGATTCTCCACCTGCAGCTGGCGACTCTCTGGACGTGGATTTCTTGGATCGCCTTGACGAGGTTAACTCAGATACAATCGTGGATAACAGCTCATCCGATGGGCGCCTGTTCTCAGTTGTCACTTCCCTTAAGGTAATGCGGGACTACCCCCTGGTAGGCGCAGGCTTTGGATCATATGGTTCTGCTGCCAGTTTGGCATATGGATCACACATTGCAGAGGATTATAAGCTGAGTCCCTCCTTCTACTCCGACATAGAGTACGCTAAACTCGTGGCAGAGAACGGAATCCTGGGCACTTTGCTCTTTATCGCATTCCTGTTGACCATCCTATACGAAAACAGGACCTCCTTCTTTAAGGTTGCCCTGTGCTTCACAATTATGTGGTTCGGACTGTTCTATAATATCTTCGAGGTGCAGATAGGTTCCATGCTACTGTGGAGCTTCCTGTCCATGGATGTGGATCACACATTTAAGCGTTTGGGCAAAGCGAAGGCTAATATCGACACAGATTCCACTGTGGATTAATTGCCAATCAGCATAATAAAGGCCGGAGGTTATGCCCCCGGCCTTTATTTTTTTACTTAGATTTTATCTTGCGCACCTTGGATAAGAAGCGGATGTTGCTCCTAAAGAATCTGCCAAAGCGCTTGGGCTCCTTTAATATCCTGTACAGCCACTCCAGGTTGCACTTAACAAATATTGCTGGTGCTCGCTTTTTGGTGCCAGAGAGGACGTCGAATGAACCTCCTACTCCGATGAAAATACCCTTGTCAAAACGTTCCAGATAGCGGTGTATCAGAACCTCCTGGCGAGGAATGCCCAGCGCCACCAACACCAGATCGGGCTGGAGAGAGACGATTTCCTCGAAAACCTCATCGTCACGATTGCCGTATCCATTGTGGCTGCCCACAATATTTATGTCAGGATTGGCCTCCTTGACCTTAGCTATGAGGGCATCCAACACTTCCTGCTTAGCTCCGTAAAAATAAACGCTCTTTCCTGTCGTCCCAGCTCGCTCTATCAAATAAGCAGACAGTTCTACCCCTGTAACCCTGCCATTCATGGTCTTACCCAACTGCTCAGCTGCCTTAACTACGCCTATGCCGTCAGGAACAATGATGGCGTCAGGGCTACAAAGCGCTCTGTCCATATCCTCGTTGGCATCACCAATCATCATGGTCTCGGGGTTGGCTGTGATAACAAATGTGCGCTGCCCCTTGTCCATGGCCTCCGCCATCTGTTCAAAAAACTCCTGCTGACTGCCTGTATATAGTTTCTGGAAATAGTCCTTAAGCATAGGGCCTCCTAAAATCTTTTCTACCATAATAACATTCTTGCGATTTTATCTCCACAAAAACTGCATATATTTTGTATGAACCTAATAGTATTTCTCAAAGACCTCCAAGGAGTCCTTATGAAAGTATTAAAAGGCATCGGTTTGGGCCTGGCCTTTGGCCTCGTATCGCTGCTCGTAATGTTGCTCGTGGTTTCTGCTATCCTGCTATCCTCTGACGCCACAATGGAGCGCATCCATCTATGGGGTCGGATAATCCTGACCGCCAGCGCCTTAATCTCCGGCGCCATTGCCTCAATGGTCGTCAGAAAGTCCGGCTGGTTAATCGGCCTGGCCTCAGGATGCCTGTTGTGGGCATGTATTCTGGCCATAGCCTGGCTAATAGAGCAGGGAACCTACGCCGTAGACCTGTATGCCGCTCTGTATGCAAGTGTGGCGGGTTTGGTAGGCGGTATGATTAGCAGTCTCCTCACGGGCAGAAGGCAATAAAAAAGCACTCCGTAAAGGGAGTGCCTCTGGTTGCAAAAATCAGGACTTAATGGTGTCTACTGAGGAGATTGCCCACTTCTTGATAAGCATCTTGGTGCCATCAATACCTGTCTCGATGGTAATCTCATCCTCCTTGATGTTGACTACTGTGCCAACAATGCCACCGTTGGTTGTAATCTTGTCTCCAACGATAAGGGAGTTGCGCATCTCCTGGATCTGCTTGTTGCGCTTCTTCTCGGGGCGAATCATCATAAAGTAAATCAGTCCAAAGAAGACGACCATCATGATAACATAGTACCATGCTCCCACGCCAGGATCTGCTGTAGGGGTTGTAGCATCAGCTGCATCTGCAAGGAATTTTAAATAAATCATACTGACCTCCTGTTAGTTATATCAAGATAATATCTGCTTTTAATCGCTTTTGCAATAGAACAACAATAAACAATAAATTTCGACAAACGAGTCTATCCTTTTATTTGTAGACGTCTGTCTTGTCCTTGTTGTTCTTCTGCAATCCCTGTCCGTACTTTGCGTAGAACTCCTCTGCAAAGTCGCCCAAACAGTCATTTGCTATGGCCTCACGAATCCTCTCCATCAGCTTTAGCAAGAAGTGGAGGTTATGCCACGTGGTGAGCCTGAGCCCCAACAGCTCGTTAGCCTTAATCAGGTGGCGAACATATGCCTTGGTGTAATTCTTACAGGCGTAGCAGTCGCACTCAGGATCCATGGGAGTAAAGTCTCTCTCATATTTCTTGTCACGAACTATGATTCGGCCCTGGGATGTCATAATAGTTCCGTTTCTGCCAATTCTGGTGGGGTATACGCAGTCGAACATATCTATTCCTCGCTTGGCTCCCTCAATAAGGTACCCAGGTGTTCCAACACCCATCAAATATCTTGGCTTGTCCTCTGGCAACAGCGGAACTGTGGCCTCCAATATGTCGTACATAATGTCGGCAGGTTCTCCTACGCTAAGACCTCCGATGGCATACCCCGGGAAATCCATCTCAACGGTGCGTCTGGCACTCTCCATACGCAAATCCTTGTACATGCTGCCCTGAACAATGCCGAATAGGGACTGACTCTCCTCGTTGTGATGGTGATCCTTACACCTCTGGGCCCAACGCAAGGTCATCTCCATGGAGCGCTTGGCATACTTGTAATCACAAGGATAGGGTGTACATTCGTCAAAGCACATAATGATGTCAGACCCAAGGTTATGCTGAATGTCCATGGACACCTCAGGTGAAATAAATTTGGACGAGCCATCTATATGACTGCGGAAATAGGCTCCCTCCTCCTTAATCTTGCGGATGCCGCCAAGGGAGAACACCTGAAAACCACCGCTATCTGTCAAAATAGCTCCTGGCCAGTTCTCAAACTTATGCAGGCCGCCCGCCTCTGCCACAATCTCATCACCGGGGCGCAGATGCAAATGGTAGGTGTTGCCCAGGATTATCTTGGCTCCCATTGAAACCAACTCCTCTGGGGACATACCCTTAACTGTACCCTGTGTGCCAACAGGCATAAACACGGGGGTCTCAATATCGCCGTGTGGTGTGTGCAGAACGCCCAGACGAGCTCCTGTCTGCTTGCAAATATGCTTTAATTCGTAAGTTACTGCGTGCTTCATTTATGTCTCCAAACTATCCAACTCTGTGCTAAGTGAGTTAAGAGTTAATAGATAATAGATAACAAAGTTGGTTAGCTTATAACTTTCCAACTTTCTTAACTTTTCACTCTTCACTTTTAACTTTTCGCTATCCCACTTTCTTCACTCTTCACTTTTCACGAAAATTGTAAAGTTTTTCAGACAGTCGAAACAGTGAATTTTTCATTTGGTATCATATAACCAATTCCAGAATGCA
>JAZNEA010000029.1:0-2000 GCA_045588325.1 Clostridia bacterium | reverse complement strand
CAACTTTGTTGTCGGTGGCTGCATTCCAGTTTGTCAGGAAATCGGATAAGGTGATCCCGTTTCTTTTATCTGAGCAGCCGATTTCAAAGGATCCCATCACTTTGTCAGTGACGACGATCCTGTGCTCGACCATATTGCCATCATTCCAGGACTCGTATGTGTCCTCACTATATACGTCATAGCTGCCTGATACGATATACGGAGTCAGGTCCATGTTATTAACAACGACATGAGTTTTCATGCGATCTCCTTAAATGCCGGATAATACAGCGTCGTCACCGACGAGCTGGGTGTTTCTCATTGCCTCTCTCTGGATCAGTCTGAAAAGCCTTGCAGCATCTCCCTCAAGAGTGATGTTGTTGCCTCTTGCTATGATCGGCAGATACTGGGCAAGGAGCGCCAATATCGCTCCTGTGGAGCCGTCAGACATATCATAAGAGCCATAATCCATGACACCTCGTACCGTGGTGCTGATTCCCTTTTGAGTCACCTCTGCGGTCATGCCCTGGACCGCCTTATCAAGGGCTCCCATTCCGTCATTGATACCCTGAGCTATTCCGACAGGGATCCATCTTCCGACCTCATCAGCAAAGAGCTTTGAGGGTGAGCCGATCTTGAAAAAGTCCTTTACTCCGTCAACGAGACCGGAGAGCTTTTCCTTAAACCAGTTCGTGAGAGAACTCCAGGCACTTGATATGCCCTCCTTGATGCCCTCGACGATATTCTTGCCGATATCGACGAATTTTTTTACAAACTCCAGGAGCTTTGCCTTAAAATCTTCCATGAGCTTTTTGCCTGCCTGGATAACTAAAGGAGCATACTGTGATATGCCCTCTTTTAGCTTATTGATAAGGGCCTTTGCTGCCTCAAGGAGCTTTGCTCCCTCTCTTATGAGGGCACTGACCAGCTTTACGATTATCTCAGGAACTTTCTGTATAAGGACAGGCATCGCCTGGATGAGGCCTACGGCGAGTCCTATCATGAGCTGGAGCGCAGCATCAATCAAAAGGTCGATATTATCTACCAGATACTCAGTGATCGTTAAAATAACGTCCACAATTGTCGGAATGAGCTCAGGCAGGGCCTGTGCTATACCCATGGCCAGTGATAATATGACCTCAGCTCCGACCTGGATCAGCTGCGGGAGCATCTCAATGAGCATTGTGCCCAGTTGAACGATGAGCTCTGTTATCTGTGGCATTAAAAGCGGAATCGAGTCCAGGATGCCCTGCGCCAGTGTCTCCACGACCTGGGCTCCTGATGTAAGGAGCATAGGCAGGGCTGACTGTAAAAGCGCCGGGAGCTCTGATGCAATTACAGGAGCAAGCTCCGCAATCATGGTGGAGACACCTGTGAGGGCCTGCTCTATGACAGGGAGCATATTTCCGATAAAGGTCTGAGCATTATCGACGAGGGTGCCGATCAGAGCTGAGAGATCTGCATCCTTGTCACCCATTCCGGTCAGGACATTAGTCCAGGATGCCTGCAATTGTGCAAGGGATCCCTGGATAGTTGTTGCAGCCTCTCTTGCCGTGGTTCCTGTGATTCCCATGTTTTCCTGGATGATATGGATCGCATCCACAACGTCGGCAAAGTTATCAACAGACAGAGACCCCTCGATAAGGCCCTCCATCTGTTCTGCATCTCTCATGAGACGCTCCATCTCTGTCTTGGTGCCGCCATAGCCGAGCTTGAGGTTATCCAGCATGGTAAAATTGCCCTTTGAAAAACCTGCATAGGCATTCTGTACAGCCTCCATGGATGTGCCCATCTTATTGGCATTGTCAGCCATGTCGCCCACTGCCATGTCAGCATAATTGGCACTCTGCCAGGCATACTCGCCCAGGCTGTTATTTAAAGCTGCAGCAAATCCGTTTACCGTGTTCATGTACTCGTTGGCGCTCATGCCGGCTGTCTGATAGGCATTGGCAGCATTATCAAGGACAGTCTGCTGTCTGCTTTGGTACTGCTCCCAGGCTGCTCCTGCCTCCTCAGCTCCA
>JAZNEA010000028.1:0-5275 GCA_045588325.1 Clostridia bacterium | reverse complement strand
TAGTAGACAATGTTCCCGCGAAGGCTATAGTCTTTGTTGTCTGTTTCCCATGCCAGCAAAATCTCATCTGCCTGTGATTTTGTTAAATCCTTATTGTCTGAGTAGTCCACAACTGTAGGGACAGGCGTAGGTGTAGGCTCCCCCGTTGTAACATCTGAGGATCCACATGCCGTAATTACCGCAATAAGCATAATCAATATTGCAATTAATAAGGAATTTCTTCGCATGATTGACCTCCAAGGTTTTGTGTTTAATGTATGGTCACGAAAAACACATCCGTTTTTCATAAACTTTCCTCTCTAGTATTCTTTTACTAAAAGCACAAAGAGCGCCTATACCCTTTAACAGAGTACGGACGCTCCCACTTAAGTCTTTATATATCATCCTTTGGACTTTGGTGGCAGAGAACCTGTCTCTGTAAAGTGTAATAATCACTTGCCTACGTGTCCTTTAGTTACAATATATTTATATCATATTTAGTTTACACTGAGAAGATATTAGCAGTTCTCTTTCGCAGAGGCAAAAAAGAGATCCCCGACACCTCAGGGACCTCTACGTTCGCTACTTGTTTATATCCAAATCACTCTTCGATGGCCATTATTTTGTCAACGCGGCCGCTGTGTCTGCCACCCTCAAATTCGGTGCCCAGCCATGCTCTCACCAAATTCTCTGCAGTGCCCATGCCTACGACTCTCTGTCCAAAGCAAAGGATATTTGCATTATTGTGGGCTGCGCACATTCTGGCGCTGAATTCGTCTGAGCAAACAGCTGCCCTGATGCCCTTAACCTTGTTGGCTGCGATAGACATGCCGACGCCTGTTCCACAAATCAAAATGCCCTTTTCGCACTCTCCGCTGACGATTGCCTCAGCAACCTCCTTGGCCTTGTCTGGGTAGTCGCACTTTTCGCCGGCTCCACAGCCAAAATCCTTAACCTCATAGCCCATATCCTTGAGCAAACCAACTACAAAATCCTTAAGCTCCACAGCTGCGTGATCGTTTCCAATTGCAATCATAATATCCTCCCAAAATTGTTATGCTCCCAACAAAGAAACCAATGCTGGAATACCATAAGTTATTGTACACATAATAATTGTCGCCAAAATAATGCCAAGGAATATGGCAAGAGAAGCCTTCTTACGTGGCATGTTGAGTACACTGGCGACGAGCGCCCCTGTCCATGCACCAGTACCTGGCAGGGGAATACCTACGAACAGCACCATACCCCAGAACTCGTACTTTTGAACCTTATCGGCCTTGCTATGGGCCTTTTCCTCCAACTTGTTGGCCAACCTGCCCAATACCTTAGAGTGCTTTTTGAACCAGGCAAAAATAGGCTCTAGCAACCAAAGAATAAAAGGAATGGGCAAAATGTTGCATAACACGCAAATAGGAAGTGCTACCCAAAAGTTTACGCCAAAAATGGCTGCAGCAATAAAGCCACCTCTCAGCTCCAAAATCGGCAACAGGCTGATAAAAGCCACAAAGATCTCCGCCGGAATGCCGCCAAAGACGCCTGCCAGCCAGTTAACTATTTGTTCTGTCATATCCTCTCCTACTTATATAGAAAATAAATGGTCATAGTATCGAAGGTCAAACTCCTGACCTCTGGTGAACTGCTCTATCATACCAGCATAAACCTGTTCTCTCAAGGCCATTCGCTGGCGCATCATCATAGTTGCAGTGGGAGTTGCTCTCTCCAAGGTCTGCCAGCCTCTGCATTCTGCCAGGCGTCTATTGAGAAACTCCAGTTTGCCCGGAATATCCATTTCGCAAAAGCCCCAGAATCGGATGTTTTCTGACACCCTGAAGATGTCGTAACCGTCCAGTTCGTCACAATCCGCAATGCTCCGAGCCAAAACCGTATCGGGACCGTCAAAATCCGACTTGCCATCTGCATGAATGGCTATGCCGTAGCAAACCTCCTCAACCCTGGCTGCGTCCCAGCCCTCAAGTTTGGACAAAAACGGTCTGGCGATGCGGGCTGCGTCCCGTCCATGCTGACTCCATGGAACCTCATAGCCAAAGGTGTTGCAGTAGCTCACGTCGTGGAGAATGCAACCGATGACCAGAGCCTCCTCGTCCAACCCCTCTGCCCTGGCAATCTCCCTGCCATAGGCCGCCACACGAGTGGTATGCTCGTATCTGTAGGTGTGCTCGTAGGGGTTATCCTGCATATACTTGCCTCCAGCCAAGGACTCCTTGAGGAAATCGAGGGCCATGAGGATGTTTTTCTCCGAAACAGCTGCCATATGTAAGCTCCTTTGGTATATATTTGTTGAGCTAAGAGTTAAGAGTTAATAGTTAATAAAGTTGGTTAGCTGTTAACTCATAACTAGCCAACTCTTTTTGAGATAATAGATAAGAGTTAACAGTGAACAAAGTTGGTTAACGAATAACTGGTCAACTTTTCACTTTCCAACTTTCTTATCTCTTCACTCTTAGTTCTTAGCTGAACTCTTCACTCTTCACTTTTAGTTATTAACTGCACTATACCACACCCTCTCATAATGTACCAGCAAAACCGCCTAACCCTTGACAAAAAAGACCTCCACGCCTAAAATCCGTCATATATGCCCACTAATTTTACACGCATAACCTACGGGTTATTTGATCACAACGGAGGCTTACCCCTATGATAAATATTCCAGAAATATTTGGCTGCAACGTTTTTACTGACGACGTTATGCGAGCTATGCTCCCCAAGGATGTCTATGACAAGTTCCATGAGGTAGTGGATAAGGAGCAATCACTGGATAGATCTATCGCTAATCCCGTGGCCTCTGCCATGAAGGATTGGGCTATTTCCAAGGGTGCCACCCACTTTACACACTGGTTCCAGCCCATGACCGGCATCACCGCCGAAAAGCACGACAGCTTTATGTCTCCCGAGGGCAAGGACAAGGTTATTATGGAATTCTCCGGCAAGGAGCTTATCAAGGGCGAATCAGACGCATCCAGTTTCCCATCTGGCGGACTGCGCTCCACCTTTGAGGCCCGCGGCTATACCGCATGGGATCCCACATCTCCCGCCTTTGTTAAGGATGGAACCCTTTGCATCCCCACGGTTTTCTGTTCATACAGCGGCGAGGTTCTGGACATGAAGTCCCCCCTGCTCCGCTCCATGGAGGCCCTCAATACACAGGCTCTCCGTATTCTCAAGCTCTTTGGCGTAACCGACGCAGGACGAGTAGTTCCCACTGTTGGTCCAGAGCAGGAGTATTTCTTGGTGGACAAGGCCATGTTCGATGCACGCCCTGACCTGGTTTTCTGTGGACGTACATTGTTTGGTGCCAAGCCCCCCAAGGGACAGGAGTTGGAGGATCACTACTTTGGCGTAATTAAGCCCCGAGTTGCCGAGTTTATGAAGGATTTGGACATGGAGCTTTGGAAACTTGGCATTTACGCAAAAACCGAGCACAACGAGGCCGCCCCTGCACAGCACGAGTTGGCCCCAATATATACGACTGTAAACATCGCATCCGATCACAACCAGCTGACCATGGAGCTCATGAAGAAGGTTGCCCGTCGTCACGGCATGGTTTGCCTCCTGCATGAGAAACCATTCCAGGGAGTAAATGGCAGTGGCAAGCATAACAACTGGTCCCTGACCACCGACAGTGGCATCAACCTGCTGAATCCCGGCAAGACCCCTTACGAGAACGCACAGTTCCTGCTTTTCTTCGCCGCAGTTATCGAGGCTGTGGATAATTACCAGGATTTGCTGAGGGCTTCCGTAGCATCTGCCGGCAATGACCATCGTCTTGGCGCACACGAGGCACCTCCAGCCATCATTTCCATGTTTGTAGGAGATGAGCTGGACGCAATCCTCAAGGCTATCGAGACAGGCGAGATTTATAGCGGCGTCGAAAAGCAGCGCATGGAGATCGGCGTACATACCTTACCCACGTTCTCCAAGGACACCACTGACAGGAACAGAACCTCTCCATTTGCCTTTACCGGCAATAAGTTTGAGTTCCGCTCCTTGGGTTCATCTATGAATATTGCCGCTGCAAACATTGTGCTTAACACAATTGTTGCCGAGTCCCTTCGTCGATTCGCTGACGAGCTGGACGGAGTGGAGGACTTTACTACTGCACTTAACCAGTTACTCCAGAGGACGATTCGCGAGCACCGCAGGATTATATTCAACGGCAATGGTTACTCCAACAAGTGGGTTGATGAGGCAAAGGCCAGAGGCCTGCACAACATTCCCTCATCTGTGGATGCCATCGCATGCTATACAACACCAGAGTCCGTAGAGCTATTTGCTCGTCATGGTGTCTTCTCCGCAGCCGAGCTGACCTCCCGCAGAGATATTTACTGCGAGAACTATAGCAAGGTCATCCGCATAGAGGCCCTGACCATGATTGATATGATTAAGCGCTCAGTTGTGCCTGCTGTAGCAAAGTATTCTGCAGACTTGGCTCACTCAGCCGCCAGCCTCATGGATCTCTGCCCCACATTGGATTGCACCATGCAGTGCAGCATTGTAACCGAGATTAGCACTCTATCCGCAGAGATGTATCACAAACTGACCACCCTGGAACAGGTGGTATCCCAGGACAACACCGAGTTGTCAGTTCTCGACTTGGCACAGCATTATCGCAATGATGTCTTTATGGCCATGGAGGACCTGCGCACCACTGTGGACAAGCTGGAATCCCTGGTCTCCTCTGACCTGTGGCCGTTCCCCACATATGGAGAAATGCTCTTCTCCGTTTGAGATTAACACCTTCCGTCGGCACCTTAATTTGGGTGCCGGCTTTTTGTTTTTTGGTTTTTATTTTGGTGGATTTGTGATAGAATAAACTTTGTTATTTTTCTGGACCGGGAGGTATTGCCGTGAGAATAGGCTTTGACAACAACAAATATCTGAGCCTGCAGAGCGAACAGATTCGCCGCCGCATAGACGAGTTTGGTGGTAAGCTGTATCTCGAGCTTGGCGGCAAGCTTTTTGACGATTATCACGCCAGTCGCGTGTTGCCCGGTTTCCGCCCTGACTCCAAATTGCAGATGTTGCTGCAGCTGGCCGACAAGGCCGAGGTTGTCATTGTTATTGCGGCCTCTGACATTGAGCGCAACAAGGTTCGCAGCGATCTTGGCATCACATACGACCAGGACGTTATGCGTCTTATCGACTCCTTCCGCAGTGTGGGACTCTATGTTGGCAGCGTTGTTATGACCATGTTCGACCAGGCCCACGAGGGAGCGAAGAATTTTAAGAAGTACCTGGAGAGCTGCGGCATCCCCGTATATCTCCATTACACTATTGC
>JAZNEA010000027.1:0-27740 GCA_045588325.1 Clostridia bacterium | reverse complement strand
AAACGACTCGAACATAGATTGATAGATTTCCTTAACCTTATCTCCATAATGTTCATATTTGCTCAGGTCCGGATCCACCATTATCTCTTTTACTTCCTCTGGGCTATTAACGAAAACCCCGGGAGCATAATCAACAGGCGGGCAGATGGTGCCCAAATCCACTGCAGAATCACCACGGTCGCTGGTAATGTCTCCATTAGTCTCTGCAACATCCTCGGTCTTCAGAATACCTGCGCATCCAGCTAAGGCTAGCACAAGCAATATGCTGATGAATAAAACTATAGTTTTTTTAAATTTATTCTTCTTCAAAAATATCCTCCTCTCCGTCCTTTGTTTCTATGTAAGGATTGTCCCCCTATTCCTGTTTCGTAATCTGCTGGTTCTAAAAACACAAAGAGCGCCTATACTCTCCAAACAGAGTATGACGCCCCAACTTAAGTCTTTATGTATGCTACCCTCTGGACTATAGTGGTAGAGGCCATGCCCCGGTGAGTGTATTAATCACTTTTCGCCTATGTGTCCTTTAGTTTACAATATATTTGTATCACATAATTTTAAATATGCAAAGGTTCGGTCTTGCAAACAAATTGTTAATATTTTCTACACCCTCACCTCTCCACAAAAAACATCCCCGAATTTCATTAATTCGAGGATGTTCAGGTGGTTTATCTCTCTTCTCGGAAGTAGGACAGTCCCAGACTCTGGGGTGGCTGGTCCTCTCTCCTCTTGCGCAGGCTGGTGACTACCAGCACCAGAACGGTCATAATGTAGGGCAGCATTCGAACGATTTCCTTAGTCTGGTCAGGCACGTTCATACAGGTGCCTAGTACGCAGAGGCCGCCGAACAGCAATGATCCCCAAATAGCTCTGCCAGGCCTCCACAGTGCGAAGATAACCAGGGCTACAGCTAACCATCCCGTATCGCCCAGGGCGTTGTTCTGCCATACGCCGCTGATTCGCTCCATAACAAAATACATACCGCCGATGCCTGCAACTGCGCTACCTGCCATGGTTGCAATGTACTTATATGCATTTACGTTAACGCCGGCGGCGTCAGCTGCTGCAGGATTCTCTCCAACTGCTCTCAGGTTAAGGCCCCAGCGTGTTTTGTTAAACACAAATGCCAGACCTATTGCCAACGCAATGCATACGTATGTGAGGAATCCATAGGAGAACAGCACCTCGCCCACCGTCTTGAGGAAGCCACTGTTGCTGTTTGCCATGGGCTCGTAAAAGGGCAATGTGGTCTTAAATGCCCTGCCGGTCTTGCGGACAACAACTGCCAGACCATCGTTGCCGGACAGTTTGGCCAGAGATCCGCCCAAGAAGTTCGCAAATCCCGTACCGAATGTGGTAAGTGCCAAACCTGTTACATTCTGGTTTGCCTTGAGGGTTATGGTCAGGAAGCTGTAGATGAGTCCTCCCAGCATGGAGAACAGCAGGCAGAATGCCAAAGCAATCAGGATAGCCAGGAAGGGTGAAAAGCTGCTGGACCAATTATTCTCATACATATAGGCGCCAAAAATGCCTCCAACTGCACCCATGTACATAATGCCGGGAATACCCAGGTTCATGTTGCCGGCCTTTTCGGTCATCATCTCACCCAGGGCTCCGTAGAGCAGGGAGATTCCTTTGGTTATCGCCATAGTCACAAAGGAGGTGGAGAAAATTGTGGTAATCGCTGAAATGATGTAATCCATTATTTTGTGCCCTCCTTCTTGCGGAATTTAATCTTGTAGTTTACAAAGAACTCGCTGCCGATAATAAAGAACAGCACGATACCCACCAGCACGTCGGCCAGGGTTTCCTTAAGTCCGATGGATGTGGCCAACTGGCTGGTGCCTGCACTCAACAGAGAGAGCAGCAGGGAAACCAGCGCCATGTAACCTACCTTGAACTTGCCCAGCCATGTGACGATGATAGCTGTAAAGCCTCTCATACCCTCTGTGTCTACAGATACTGTATGGGCATATCCACTGACCATCATAAATCCAATGAGGCCGCAGATTGCACCGGATAACAACATGGTGCGGATAATTACAGACTTAACATTGATACCTGCGTATCTGGCGGTATTTTCGGACTCGCCCACTACAGAAATCTCATATCCCCTCTTGGTGCGATTCATATATACCCACATGAATGCGGCCAATGCTGCAACAATGAATACCATGATCATGTCGTTCTTGTCAGAGAACACGCCGGACATAATATCTGTGGCAAACCAGCCCTTCATGTAGAACTCAGAGCCCAGCTTGTTGATAACGCCCATGCCGGGAGCGCCCTCTCTGGCGGCCCAAATAATAGAGCAATATGCCACAATCTGTACCATTATGTAGTTCATCATAAGGGTGAACAGGGTTTCGTTGGTGTTCCATTTTGCCTTGAAGATAGCTGGAATAACACCCCAAAGTGCTCCTGCCAGTACGCTGCCCACAATCATGGTGACAAAGAGCATGCCTGTTGACATGTAGGGAGTCAGGAACTTCATGACGATAGCAGTTGTCAATGCTCCGGCAAAGAACTGACCTCTGGCACCGATGTTCCAGAATCTCATCTTAAATGCCGGAACCAAGGCCAGGGCAATACCCAGGAGCAACAACGTCTCTCTGATAACGGCCCAGAACTGGATGGTCTTAACAGCCTCACCCACAGAGGTGGAGGATCCGATAAAACTCTTGACCAATGCCTTCCACACGTCGGAGGCGCCAGCACCGGTTACGGAGTTGATAATAATCAGGCATACGATGCAGGAAATGACAAAGGCGCCAATGCGGAAGAGCCAACTCTTCCACCAGGCCAGGTCTGCCCTCCTGACAATGTGCAGCAGGGGCTGCTTGGGCTGTAAAGCCTTGGTATTGGTGGTATCTTTACTCATGCTCTGCCTCGCCGCCTTTCTCAGTAATCTCGTTGTTCTGTCTCGTCATCATCAGGCCTATAGCCTCCTTAGTGGTATTTCTGGCATCCACAATACCTGTAACTTGTCCGTCACACAGCACCAAAATCCTGTCTGCCAAACCCAGCAGTACATCCAGATCCTCACCTACAAATACTACGGCTACGCCCTTTTCCTTCTGCTCATTGAGCAGGTGATAAATAGTGTAGGATGTATTGATGTCCAGACCACGTACTGCATATGCAGTCATCAACACTGTGGGGGCATCTGCAATCTCACGTCCGACCAAAACCTTCTGAACGTTGCCTCCTGACAGCTTACGCACAGGCGTGGATATTCCGGGAGTCACTACCTCCAACCTATCCTTAATGTCCTCGGCCAAGGCCTTAGGTGACTTGCGGTCTGTAAATACGGAGCGCCCCTTGCGGTAGCTCCTCAGCATCATGTTGTCGGCCATTCCCATGCTGCCTACCAGACCCATACCCAGTCTGTCCTCGGGCACAAATGACAGATGTACGCCCAGTTCCTTAATCTCTCTGGGGGTCTTGCCTACCAACTGGCTAGGCTGATTGTCCTTCTCTGGATCGAAGTATACTATGGAGCCTTCCTGAACTGGCTGAAGACCCGCAATAGCCTCCAGGAGTTCCTTCTGTCCGCTGCCGGCCACGCCTGCAATTCCCAGTATTTCTCCGCCCCAGACGTCAAAGGAAACATCGTCCAGTGCCTTGTATCCATACTTGTTGAGGCAAGTGAGGTTCTTCACCTCAACTCGCTTGATGTCTCCTTTAGGCTCAGGTCTGGCAATGTCCAGCTCTACCTTTTTGCCCACCATCATCTCTGTCAAAGTCATCTCTGTTGCGTCAGCAGTATCTATGGTGCCCACATTCTCTCCCTTACGCAGGATCGAAACCCTGTCTGACACCGAGAGAACCTCGTTGAGCTTGTGTGTGATAATAATGATGGCCTTGCCGTCGTTCTTCATGTTCCTGAGAACCTCAAACAGCCTGTCCGCCTCCTGAGGCGTCAGAACCGCAGTGGGCTCGTCCAATATGAGGATATTTGCTCCCCTGTACAACATCTTGACGATTTCCACAGTCTGCTTCTCCGAAACAGACATGTCATATATCTTCTTATGTGGATCCAGTTCAAATCCGTACTTAGCACACAGATCTGCAATTTTGTTCTCGATGGACTTTTCGTCCAAAATAGCCTTTCCCTGCAAGCCCAGGACGATATTTTGGGCAGCTGTCAGCACATCAACCAGCTTAAAGTGCTGGTGAATCATGCCTATACCCAATTCAAATGCATCTCTGGGGCTCCTGATACATACCTCCTGGCCTCCCACAAAAATGGTTCCCTCATCCGGGAAGTAGATGCCGGATATCATATTCATGAGTGTGGTCTTGCCACTGCCATTTTCGCCCAGCAACGACAATATCTCACCATTGCGCACCTCAAGGTTAATCTTGTAATTAGCCTTAACAGAGCCAAAGGACTTGCTGATATTCACCAGCTTAATTGCGGTATTATCTGACATGTATCCTCCGATAACTTAGTTTACTTGGTGTCACCGCACCATTACAGGATTGTCGACCTGCGACCTCCCTGTGACGACCCGGTAGAAAACGACTAAAGGCGAAGTCCTGAATCGGACTTCGCCCCATCGCTATATGGTCAATAATTAGTTGCCGTAGTTTCTGTTGAGAAGTGTGATTCCATCAATCTCCAACGCGAATGCAGGAGCAGAAGCCAATGTGGACTCTGCGAAGTATGTAACACCGCCGCTGGTCTTGATGTACTCAAGTCCGTTAAATCCATCAAGGGCAACTGTGGATGTAACAGCCTGTCCACCAACTGTGAACTTGGATGTATCGAATACCTGCAGGGTACCATCGATGAATCCCTGAATAGCTGCGTTAGCTGCTGTAACAGCTGCATTGTATGCCTCTGCTGTCTCGAAAGCTGCCTTGTTAACCTCAGTAACCTTAACTGCGCCTGTCTTGTATCCCTCAGACCAGTCTGTTGCCAACTTGTTGCCTGCAACGAAGTTAGCTACAGCATATGTGTAGTAAACGCCCCAGTTAAGAGTGGCAGATGTGATTGCATGATCGCCGCCGGCCTGAATCATGGAAACGTTATATCCTACGTCATATACGCCCTTTTCGGCTGCAGCAGCTGCTGCGCCTGTAGTATCAGCGTGCTGGCTGATGAGTACGCAACCCTCGTCGATAAGGTCCATAGCTGTATCGTACTCCAGCTCCTGAGATGCCCAGGAACCTGTGAACTTAACCTTCATCTCCACCTCGTAGTCACATACAGAGCGTACGCCCAACAGGTAAGATGTGTATCCAGAGATAACCTCAGCATATGTGAAAGCGCCAACATAACCGATTGTGATCTTGCCATTCTCTACGATGGAAGGATCCTTTGCGGCCATCTCGTTGAGCTTCTCACCAGCGTAGATACCGCTGACATATCTGGACTCATAAACGTTGTTAAAGTAGTTTGTCAGGTTGGACAATCCGCTGGATGCTGCCTGATAACCTGTAGCGTGGCAGAACTGGACCTCAGGATGCTGTCTGGCAGCCTCAATCAGGTAGTCCTCGTGGCCAAAGCTGTTTGCAAAGATGATTGTACATCCCTCACCTACCAGCTCGTTGGCAGCTGTTGTACACTCTGCAGACTCCGGAATAGTCCACTTGATGATAATCTGATCCTCAGAAATACCCAGATTCTCTGCCATCTTTGTCAAACCGTCGTGGTGAGCCTTGGTATAGCCCTCCTCGTCGTCGCCAATCATGATAGCGCCAATCTTAATGTTGGACAGGTCCTTGCCTGCTACCAATGCCTTGTAAGCATCGTAGATGTCTGTGCCTGCCTCGTGAGGTACAGCTGTATATGCGCTGTAATCTCTGTCGTCCTCAGTCTTGTTACCGCCACATGCAACGAAAGTAAAGAGCATAGCTGCAACCAGTACCAAAGATGTAATCTTCTTAAACATAGTCTGTTCCTCCTATAAATTTTATGTTAAATGAGGTGTCCCTCAATTAGCCAAATAAAAAAGACGGGGCAGTCCTATCTATAGAACTCTATCCCGTCTGTGACGCTGAGACTGGCAATCCTAGCCAGAGACTCAACCTTAAGCCCCTCGTTACGCAACTCAATGCCTGCGCCCTGATAAGTTTTCTCAATAACGATACCTGCACCCACTGTCTCCGCACCGGCGTCCTCAATAAGGCGCATGAGAGCCCTGATGGCACTGCCCTTGGCCAGGAAATCGTCGATAATGAGTACCTTTTCTCCAGGATGCAAGAACTCCTTAGAAACCACGATATCATATGAACGCTGGTGAGTATAGGAGTAAACCTGTGAGGTGTACACGTCCGAATAAATGTTATTGGTCTTGGTCTTCTTGGCAAACACCACAGGCACATTGAAATACTGGGCCGTAATAGCTGCAATACCTATGCCCGATGCCTCAATCGTAAGAATCTTGTCAACCTGATATCCGTCAAACAGTCGCCTGAACTCCTGTCCCAACTGACAGAGAAATGCCACATCTATCTGGTGGTTGAGGAAACTATCAACCTTTAATACATCACCCTCACCGATCTTACCATCGGCAAGTATTCTCTTCTCCAAAATCTCCATACGATGTGTAATTCCTTTCAAAAATCAACTTTTATTTTATAAAATACGTCTGCTGTTTTCAACTATCTGTAAACAAAAAACGACAACCACCAGCCAGGGCCTGTCCTGTATGCCTGCCGGACTATCTGCCCTTCTTCAGCCTGACCACCAGAACAAAACTCTCCACAATAGCCAGAACGCAAAATACTATCATGAGAATCTGTGCAAATATGTTGTCCAGGAATTGCATGTATGGGTTAAAGAAATTAATGATCAGAAAGGTTAGGAGCATAAATGCCATAATCACAATACAATGTGGCAATAATCTAACAAAAATCGAACTCTTGTCCTTCATCACTCAACCTCCTTAAAGTAGATACAGTCTGATAAATTGCGGAACCCGTTGGACACCTGGTTGACCACCTCATCATTGAATGTAAACATGGCCGAGCCACCACCATCCAAATTGTACGCAGTCTCACATCCATATCTGACAAACATATCTGCAAACTGGGCCAGTGTTACTCCGTTAGACCTATTACTACGTCCCTCTACCATCATGAATATGTAATGTCCGGGCTCCACGCATCCAAAGCCAGTCCTGGGATTGCGGTTGGTCGCCACCTTGCCGTAGGACGTACTAAATGTGTGCACCGGCACCCCTCCAGGTCCAATCAATCCAGGGCCAAAGCACCATACCTGGTATGGGCTCTCCCCTATCAAAGAGTTGACGGTATATTCATTCTGGTTGTATGTCTTGAGGGTGCCATCAAAAAACAGCGCACCCACCTCCAGGTTGTTCTTAATTGATCTGTACAGGCTGCCGTTTCTGACTACCAGGCCCGATGTCCTGTATCCGTAATAATCTCCCGTAATAGCCAGGATGGCGCCGTTATTCTTGTCCATATCCACAATGGACTCAGTAATGCCTGATCCAAAGGAGTCGTGTGCCAAGGCAGTCTTAAAATTGTTGATGGATGCCACATGAATATCGATAACGTAGTACCTGACCATGGCGCCCTCTATCATCTCGTCAACAGTCTTAATATCTATGGCCAATGTAGGACCTCTATAAGAATTCTCTGTCTGTATAACTGTGTCGGAGAAATACTCCTTGAACTTCTCGGTCCACTCATAAACCACAGGCGTAGCCGTAGGTACCGGCGTGGCTGTGGCAATCGGTGTAGGTGTAGCATTAGGGTCAGGAGTTTGTCCCGGAGCCAATGTAGGTGCAGGTGTAGGCGTGGCGGTAGGAGCTGGTGTCACAGGTGTGGGTGTGGCATAGGGGTTGACTATCTGAATGATATCCTCAGTATCAATGGTACTCCTAGGTATAACGTGATGAAATAGGGCAAATACGCACAGCGCCGCTCCCGTAATCAGAACATCTATAATCACCATAACCCAAATGGGGATCCCACGTTTTGCCATAGTAACTCCTTAGCAAATATATAAGAGTCAGTTTATCATTCCCCACGACAATTCTCAACACAAATTCATATTATCTGCCCGCATGCCATAGGATTAAAGAGATCTCCCAGGAGTGTACTATGCTAACTGTCAAAAATCTAAGAGTCGCCTACGGGCCAGTAGTGGCTGTGGAAAATATTTCTATGAATGTTAACGGAGGAGAAATCGTGTCCCTCATAGGGGCTAACGGTGCCGGCAAAACCTCTGTGATACGCGCCATCAGCAGACTAATCCCCAGTTCTGGTCAAATCCTGCTGAACGGTAAGGACATATCAAATCTCCAGCCCCAGAGCCTGTGTCCCATAGGCCTGGCCACCGTCCCTGAGGGCCGCCACGTGTTTCCTCAGCTGACCGTGGAGGAAAACCTGCTGCTCGGTGCCCACGCCTCCTCTGCCGGCAGGCAAAACCTCAAGGCCGGTCTGGACCAAATCTACCACCGATTTCCGCGCCTGCTGGAGCGCAGGAACCAGTTGGCAGGCACTCTGTCTGGCGGTGAGCAGCAGATGTTGGCTCTGGGGCGGGCGGTAATTTCCAGGCCTCACACTTTGTTGCTTGATGAACCCTCCATGGGCCTGGCGCCTAAGCTGATTCCCGATATTTTTGGCATGATCTGCTCCCTAAGAGACTCTGGAATTGCAATTCTGTTGGTGGAGCAAAATGCCTCTCTGGCGCTGGAGGTTTCCAGCTATGTCTACCTGCTGGAAAATGGCAAATGCAGAATGGAAGGCAAGGCGAATATGTTCATGAATAACGTCGCCCTACAGTCAGCATATCTAGGCAAATGACTCCATTTTCAAGGCCTTTTTAATTGTACTTTGTTGTCTATTACTGTATAATATTTCTATACATTCATAAGGGGGCAGTCCATGAGTAACGCACTTGATCGCAGCAATGACAGACTTTCTATTTTGTATATTATCAGCAGTTACGGAGAGCCGGTGCCCTATACACTCCTGATGAACGCTGTCCTCAACGGCCACTTTATGGAATATATCGACTTTACTCAGCTCATTAGTGACCTGGAGGAGGAGGGATACATTCTCCGCTTTGGTGATGACACCCAGGTTAAACTGACCCTGACCACCAAGGGCGAGGAGACCCTGGGCACCTTGGGAGACTTGGTTTCTCAGTATGCGGTCAGATATGCAGACCTCTATTTGCCTGCAACTAATGGCAGAACCTCTTCTGTACTCACCTCCTACACTCCTGACGACATAGGCAGATTTACCGTTTCCCTCACATTGACAGAGGGCGGTCATGAGTTGCTGGATATCAAATTGCCTGCTTATTCTAAAAAAGACGCATTAACCATCTGCGAGAGCTTTGAGAGTCATTCCGCAGATATCTATTCTGAAATTATCAATTCTATTCTAAAGAACAGGGATCAGAGCCCATCATAATCTGGCTCAACAGATTCGAATCCCAAAGATGCGAGACACATAGCCAATGCTATGGCAGGCATGTGGTATATTTGTGTGTTCGGAGCAATTATGGTCAACAGGGCAACTGCCAGGACTGATGCCATAACTGCAACGGCAGAACCAGAGACAAATTCTCCATTTCTGAAGGAAATCATAATACCCCTACCCATCACAAACAGCATACCGATATAGTACATCTGACAGACCAACTTGAGAATCAGGGGGGAACCATACAGGCTGTCGTATACGGATGCAAACTGCTTGGCAGCAGGCTTGATTGAATTGGACATCATCGCCTCAACCATGGACACATCTCCGCCCCAAACAGATGAAATCTTGGCGATTATACCCTCTGGTATAGTGGCTCCCGCAGTGAACACCTCAGAGAAAATAGTGCTCTCTCCCGTGAGTACAGATGCCAGAAAGCTGAATCCCAACGCCACCATAATGGACCACAGGAATCCACCTATGGCATATACAGCCTTGACCTTGCTGATGTGTCTGCCATTATGTTGATGGCCCTCTTTAACAAAAGCACAAATTATGAGAACAATGGGAACAACCATTCCCACAAATGAAATCACAACCAGCATGCCACTGATAATACCCATGGCTACCATGGACAGTATTGCCAGGGCCGTCCTCTGTCTCTCTGCAAGATAGAAGGCCAGCAGGCCCATAAGCATAGCGCCTACAAACAAGGCTACGGCCAACAGCGCCTGAGTGCCTGCCACTGAGGTGGCAAACAGGGAGTTGGGCCACAATGCGATGGCCATAGCTGATGCAAATGCGGAGTTCCACCTCCTGCAGAGCAAATATGCCAGACAATACACAGCCAACACGGACAGTGTGTGCAACACGATGTTGGCAATGGTGTAAATCCATGGGCTCTGTATGCCCAATGCGACAAGAGGCCAAACAGAAAGCTCTCCGTGGGAAAGTGGTGTAGCAGGATTCACAACCAGAGCGTACAACACCCTGATACCAGCGGAAACTACGACCAACGCCAGTATGTGCCTGACCCTGCGGAATCCTCTCCTAAAACGAGGATCCTCCTTGACCACGGGAATAGTGAACACATTCTCAAAAGCCATACACAGCAAAGCGGAAGCCACAATACCTGCAGCCACCATGTAATATCTCTCGTATTTGCTATTGAAAATGGAATCTATCAGTGAAATAGTGTTGTTGACAGCAGGTATCGCAAGAGCCACCAGCATGAGCAAAGTCAAAAGGCCTACCACTATATATAGCACGCCTCTCTTGCCCGAAAACTTGTGTGAAATAATAGTCTTAAGTCTGTCCACTACAGTCTGCAACCTCTGACCAACTATGAATAAGCCCTCTCCAGATCCTGCCGCAGGCCACCGCAAGAGCAACCACGCCAACAATGGCAACCATAGCTAAAATGGCTAGTCTGGAACCATGAGCTACATCGAAAATTATAGCAGATAACCTTGGGGCTGTCACTACTACCACCCCGTAGCACAGAGCTGGCAGCCAACTCCAGGAGAGAATCCCCATCCGTAGATTAGTATAAGCAGTGACGCGGAATATATCCATTACACAGATGAATCCGTAACTAATAATCAGCGAAAGCATGTAGCCTGCCAGACCATATTTTCCTGCCAGTACCCAATGTAGTCCAATGCGCAGAACATACCCCAGAATGCTGTTGGCCAGTTGCCTCTTTTGCAGCCTCAGGGCCTGCATCGTGCCTGTCATGGTTAGGATTGGGTAGGTAAATATGCAGCAGGGTGCCAACCCGTGAATTATATGAGCCACATTGCTGGTGGGATATGTGACGTAGGCTACCAGATCTGCATATCCTCTGAAAATACTGGCCATTATAAACCCAAGGGCTATGGAGATTTGCAGACACATCTCCACCCGCTCCTGTCTCTGTCTTTTGTCTGACCCTGCAGATGCAATGGCGGGAACTGCAACTGACGAAAGAGAGGTGCACACCATTCCTGGCAACATAATCAGGGGCATGGCAATCCCCTCCACCAGCCCAAGAGTAGCCAAACCCTGACTGTCTGTCATGCCCCCATGAGTCAATGCTACCGGTACCAACGCTGTTTCCACCACGGTCAGCAGAGAGGATGCCAATTTCCCTGCCCCCGAGGGAAGGGATCTCAAAATCAGAAGTTTGGTAAGGTCCCCTTGACCGTGAGCAAATGCTCGGGTTTGCCCGGATTTCCCATGGCACAGTAAATACGGCAGACACACCACCGCAAAACCTACCACCTCCCCCAGGGCTGTTCCTATAGTGCACAACCCCGCTGCCTGAGACAATGTACCCATATCCCATAGGTTCGCAATTAATACAAAGGAGCTGCCTATTCTCACTACCTGTTCCAGCACCTGAGCCAGAGCTGGATATCTCATCTGTTGCAGCCCCATATAGTACCCCTTTATGGCAGCGCCAGCACCAATTACCGGGACGGATACGGCTATTATGCGAATGGCATCCGCTATCCTTTGATCCCCCACAAGATTCGCCAAAACAGCAGCACCAAACCACATTGCCCCTGTTACCGCAAACCCACTGCCAGCCCCTATTGCCATGGCACGCACAGCAACAGCTCTACCTCTGCCTTGATCCCCTGCTACCATAGAGGAAACCGTGCTGGTCAATCCTCCGGAATACACCGCTTGCACCAGCGCAGATATTGGCATGGTCAGCTGAATAAGACCCATTCCCTCTGCCCCAATTTGTCCAGTTAAGTACTGTTTAAAAAAGAACCCCAACACCCGGGCCACCATTCCCGCAAGGGTCAGAATCAGCGTCCCACGCACCATAGACATCAGCGTTTTCTTCACTGTAATTCAAGCCTCCGGTGGTTTTTGGTAATACCTATTTGTATTGACTGACCCCTGTTTTCATGACATAATTTCCACGGACCTGCGCCTGTAGCTCAGTTGGATAGAGCATTGGACTCCGACTCCAAAGGTCATGCGTTCGAATCGCACCAGGCGCGCCAACGTCGTCGCGGACTCCGTTCCCTTCGCGACGACGTTTTCTTATTTCTACCCCACGTCATCTCTCATACACTCCGTCGCTCCTCCTTGCCAAATCGAACCCGCTCCGCTGGGCTTCAATTTGGGGTAAATAGGATGGTTTGTCGCGGACTCCGTTCCCTTCGCGACGACGTTTTCTTATTTCTACCCCACGTCATCTCTCATACACTCCGTCGCATATACCAACCCTGTGACTTTATCACTACTAAAAACCGCATTTGTTGGTATAATCTGTCTATACGAACTCATCATGCTAATGGAGGTGTGATTTATGATTACTAACGACATCAGGTATGTAGGTGTCAACGACCATCAGGTTCAGCTGTTTGAGGGACAGTACCCCGTCCCCAACGGGATTTCCTACAACTCCTACGTGATAATGGACGACAAGATTGCGGTTATGGACACCGTTGATGCAGGTTTTACTCACCAGTGGCTGGACAACCTTCAGGACACCCTTAAGGGCAGACAACCCGACTACCTGGTAGTGCTGCATATGGAGCCAGACCACTCTGCCAACATCCATACCTTTATGAAGCTATACAAGGACGCCGTCATCGTATCCTCTGCCAAGGCTTTTGCCATGATGGCCAATTTCTTTGGCACAGATTATTCAGACCGACGCGTCGTGATCAAAGAGGGCGATACCCTGTCTCTGGGCAAGCACACACTCACGTTTGTAGCCGCTCCCATGGTCCACTGGCCTGAGGTAATGGTTGCCTATGACAGCTGCGACAAGGTTCTATTCTCCGCCGATGGTTTCGGCAAGTTTGGCGCGTTGGACGTAGAGGAACCTTGGGTAGACGAGGCCCGCCGTTACTTTATCGGCATCGTTGGCAAATATGGCGCCCAGGTCCAATCCTTGTTAGCCAAGGCTGCAACTCTCGATATCGGCATCATTTGTCCTCTCCATGGACCAATCCTTAAGGAGAATCTGGGCTACTATCTCAACCTGTACAACACCTGGTCCTCCTACACACCAGAGCAGGAAGGCATCTGCATTGCATACACTTCTGTCTACGGCAACACCAAGAGAGCTGTAGAGGTTTTGGCAGAGGAGCTTAAGTCAAAGGGATGTCCTCAGGTGGCAATCTACGATTTGGCCAGATGTGATATGTCTCAGGCTGTGAGCGATGCATTCAAATTCAGCAAATTACTGCTGGCTACCACCACCTATAACGCAGACATATTCCCCTTCATGAAGGAGTTTGTCCACCACCTCAAGGAGCGCAATTTCCAAAACAGGACCATTGCCCTGGTAGAGAACGGCAGTTGGGCCCCTATGGCAGCCAAGATCATCCGCGAAATGTTTGCAAATTCCAAAAATATTGCATTTGCAGAGAATGTGGTCACCATCAGATCTGCCCTGAACGACCAGTCTCGCCAGCAGATCAGCTCACTGACGGATGAGCTTTGTCAGGAATATTTGGCACAGAATCCAGAAACTGCCAACAAAAATGACCTCTCTGCACTGTTTAATATTGGCTATGGTCTCTATGTCATAACCTCCAACGATGGCACCAAGGACAACGGCCTCATTGTAAATTCAGTGTCTCAGGTTACCAGCAGACCTAACCGTATCGCTGTGACGATTAATAAGGAGAATTACTCACACCACGTTATCAAGCAGACAGGTCGCATGAACCTTAACTGCCTATCGGAGGATGCCCCCTTTAGCCTGTTTGAGAATTTTGGTTTCCAGAGCGGACGCAACGTGGATAAATTTGCAGATATGGCCCCCTTGCGTTCAGACAATGGGCTGGCTTTCCTGCCCAAACACATCAACTCATTTATCTCCCTTGAGGTGGAGCAATATATAGATCTGGACTCCCACGGAATGTTCATATGCAGCATAACCGAGTCAAGAGTAATCTCCAATGCTGATACTATGACCTACAACTACTACCAGGAAAATGTTAAGCCCAAACCAGACGCTCAAGGCAAAAAAGGCTGGGTTTGCAAGGTTTGTGGCTGGGTATATGAGGGGGATGAGTTGCCCCCAGATCTGATTTGCCCCCTGTGCAAACACGGTGCATCGGATTTTGAAAAACTGTAACGACTCATATTTTCAGATTCGTAAACTGAGTCCATAACGAACTAAAAAGCGCTGCGAGAATCTTCTCCAGCGCTTTTAATTTGCTTCTTGTACTAACAGATAAGAGTTAAAAAGTGGGCTAGTCCACAGCTGACCAACTGATCTCTATCCCACTTTCTTATCTCTTCACTTTTAACTATCCAACTTTCTTCACTCTTATCTCTTAACTCTTAACTAAAAATAACTCCTCCGCCAACAACGTAGTCGCCATCATACAGGACAACTGACTGTCCAGGTGTGATTGCCCTTTGGGGCTCATCAAAAATTACGGTCATAGCATCTGTCCCGTTAGACTCTGCCCAAGCCCACTGCTCTGTCTGCCTGTATCGCACTCTGGCCTTTACGCGAATAGGCCTCTCCGGAGCCTGACCGCTGATCCAATTGGCGTTGCATGCCTGAACCTGCCTGCTAAAAAGTGCCTCTTCGGAGCCAACTATTACTCTGTTGCCCTCTACATCAATCCTATGTACATACACAGACTCTGGTACGGCCAAGCCCAAACCTCGTCTCTGGCCTACGGTGTAATGTATTATGCCCTTGTGTCGGCCCAAAATTTGGCCCTCAGGGGTTACAAAATCCCCGGCAGGATATTCTTTGCCTGTGTGCTCAGATATGACGGAGGCGTAATCAGAGCCCTCTACAAAGCAAATATCCTGACTATCCCTCTGCCTGGCATTACTAAAACCCGCTCCGTCCGCTATTTCCCTGACCTGGTCCTTGGATAGTTCTCCCAGAGGGAACTGCACTTTAGACAACTGCTCTTGGTTCAGTGTGTACAAAAAATAGCTTTGGTCCTTGGCCAGATCCTTAGCCTTGCGCAACCAAGACTTGCCATCCCTCTCCTCGATTCTGGCATAGTGTCCCGTCACCACGGAGTCAAAACCCATATCTATAGCACTATCTACAAATTTTCCGAACTTAATCTTGCTGTTACAGCATATACATGGATTGGGCGTATAGCCCTTCTCATAATTGTCTACAAAATCCTGAATGACATGGTCCCTGAATTCTTTCCTCATGTCCAGCACATGGAGCGGAATCCCCAACCTGTTTGCCACAGATTGTGCAGATGCAATCTGCTCACTGTTGTCTCCACCACAAAGTTCCATTATTGCTCCTGCACATGCAGGGTAGTCCCTGAGGGTAATTAATGCCGCGACAGAAGAATCTACTCCTCCGCTCATGGCTACCAGTGGTCTGTTATGCATCTTCAGACTCATTTGTGGTCTCACCTTTGGCTCTGCGAGAGGCCCTTTTGCGGGATCTGGGCTCCTTTGGCTCCGGCTCCACAATGGGCTCGGAGTAGTATGCTGATATGCTGACAGGCTCGCCTCTATCGGTCAGGCGCCTATCTGCAAATTCTCTGACCAAACTAAGGAGAACAGAAATAACTGGAATTGCCAGCAGTACGCCCAATATTCCGAAGAAATATGAACCAACCATAACTCCAACAACAACCCAAATACCAGGCACGCCTGTGCGATCTCCGATAATCCTGGGAGCAACGATATTGCCATCAATTTGCTGAACCACCAGTACCATAACAACGAAGATAAGCAACTTAAGAGGTGATCCTGCAACTAACACGATAAATCCACAGGGGATACCTCCGATATAGGGGCCAAGAATCGGAATCATATTTGTGATACCGATAATAACTGCGATAAGTGGCGCATATGGCAAGTTGAACACCAATGACAGAACATAGCACTCTATTCCTACCAACAATGCGTCAATTAGCTGTCCTCCCAGATATGAGCGGAATGTGTCATCCATTGTATGCACAATGGCGGACGACCTCTCCATAGCCTTCTTGGGCAAGATAGCTGTAAATAACTTTTTGAACTGGGCAGTAAGTTTCTCCCTGCTGGCCAATATATATACCGAAATAACTACACCGAATACAACATTAAACAGGCTGGACACAACACCTGCAGCAGACTCAAACGCTGCGGGCAGGAACGATGTCAGGTTAGCCAAAGAGTCAGTAATCAGCTGCTCCAAACTGTCTGTAATGGTGATGACAATAGATTCGCCCAAATCCTGGTGAGTAAACTCTGCCAAACGCTCTATCCACTGCATAATGCTGGCGGCGTAAGCATCCAGATTGCCCAACAGCAGACCTAAACTGCTGATAAGGTGAGGCAACACAATGGAAATAAGTCCAGCTATAACGGCCAAAGTCATCAGCAAGGTCAATACTATAGAAGTAGCCCTCTTGGCCTTATGTCCAGCTCTGGGCATAATCTTTGGCAGAACCTTGGTCTCTAGCCATTTGGAAGGAATAGTCAGAAAATAAGCAAAAATCGCACCTAATATCACAGAGGCTAATCCCTTGATAACATATTTGACAGCTCCAACTACAACAGATATGTTGTTAAGAACATACACAAATAAAATAAGTGCTCCACCCGTAAGTGCTACACCTATCAAAATCTCCTTAGTCTTGCTGTCTGGCCTGTATCTCATAAACCCCTCCTGTAATCCAAGATGATTCTACCATAGGTAAGGAGTTTTCGAAAGTATCTATACCACTGTAAATGCGCTCTTTCCTAAATTTCCCAAATCCGCACCAGCAGGACCGTCATGTCATCAGAGGCCCCTTCTCCACTGCCCACCGCTATCTGACACATTCCTGCAATAATATCTGCGGCCTGAGTCAAATCTGGCATAGTCATAATATCCCCAATAGCGGATTCCTTATCCTCAGGAAGGTTATTCCATATTCCGTCAGAGCACATCATCAGCGTATCCCCATGTTGCAGCACCGTGGTTCCCACTTCCTCACCATGATCCATCATCCCCAAGGGCTTCCCTGTACCTGAAAGTTGCTCTATGTGTCCGCGACGCATCAGCAATGTAGGGCACCCGCACAGCTTGTGTATCTGTGCCCTGCCACTCTGCATGTCCACGTCCAGCAGATCCAGAGTTGTATACTTATTGTTATCCGTCAAAATGGCTGTAGCACCATTTGCGGCCATTACAATATCCTCTATAGGCATACCCATGGCAAAGGCCTTTTCGCACATGGCCGAAACTGTACGGCTAACATTCGCCGCATTAGTGCCTGTGCCCATGCCGTCTGCTATGCCAAAGACGCCGTGTCCGTACCTGTTTACTGCAAGGATTGTGGAATCTCCGCAAACGTCCTCCTTACTGCGCAAAGACGTACCCACCTCTACAGTAAATTTATTGGCTGGTATCAGTCTCAGCCTATTGGATCCGCTGGTCTCAAATCCGTACCCGTCGTAATCCGCCACCATGGCAGAATTGCAGCATAGTGAGCATACGCGTTGGACCTGTATCGCAGTTTCCTTATTAAATCCTGCTCCTCGCATGGTCAGCTCAACCATTTGAGTTCCCACATCGTCCTCCATGCATAACACGGTAAAATCCCGGAGTCCTATGCCTCGCAACTTGCTGACCAACTTGTCCTCCACCATAGAGTTGCGGGCAGTACCTCTTATCCTGCTGGCGGTTATCATCAGCGCTCGACTCATGACTCCATACTGTGCCGTCAGGAGCTCCCGTGTGCGCCTGCGAGCTCTCATTTCTCCCAGCCGACTCAGTATTATCTCATAAGCAGTATTGGCTGTTGCGGCCAATCTGCGGCTCTGAGGGCATATCATGCGTATGTCCTCTGTGATATCCTCTGCATAAATAGTGCCGAAGTTCTTAAGGATGTCGTAATAAAAGCCAAACACGTCCGTGGGTATCTCTGCCCTGCCAAAGCAACATACATGCCTTGGGCAATCTGCGCAAACTCTACGCTCCAGCTCCCTCTGAAGCAAATCCCTCTCGCTGACAGCCTCATCCGGCTGACCGCATAGAGAAGCCAGCGCTGTAAATGCCTCCGCCATCCCCTTGAGATCTGCATAGGCCAGTTGCCTCTGTCCTGGGGATAAATCCCAATCATTCATAGGATCCACCGATCCCGAAGTCTTAAATCTACCAATAATCGTACTCATGGGTTCCAGTATACATATCTGGCTTGTCCTATGCTGTCGAATTATTTGAAGGCACAAAAAAAGACCGAGTCTTTCGACTCGGTCTCTCTAGTAAGCAATTATAAATTACTCGATGATGTCTGTTACGGAACCAGCACCAACTGTTCTACCACCCTCACGGATAGCGAAACGAAGACCGGAATCCATAGCGATAGGAGTGATGAGCTCGATGTCCATGTTTACGTGGTCACCGGGCATAACCATCTCAACACCCTCAGGCAGGCCGATAACGCCTGTAACGTCAGTTGTTCTGAAGTAGAACTGAGGTCTGTAACCAGCGAAGAAGGGCTTGGATCTGCCACCCTCGGAAGCTGTCAGAACGTAAACCTGACCCTTGAAGTGGGTGTGAGGCTTAACGGAACCGGGCTTAGCCAGAACCTGACCACGCTCGATCTCGGATCTCTGAACACCTCTCAGAAGAGCACCGATGTTGTCACCAGCCTCAGCCTGATCAAGGAGCTTTCTGAACATCTCAACGCCTGTACATACTGTCTTTCTGGACTCGTCGGAGAGACCAACGATCTCAACCTCGTCGTTTACCTTGATAACACCAGACTCTACACGGCCTGTTGCAACTGTACCACGACCTGTGATTGTGAATACGTCCTCAACGGGCATAAGGAATGGCTTATCAACAGCTCTCTCGGGCTGAGGAATGTAGGAATCAACTGCTGCCATGAGCTCGTTGATAGGTGCATACTCAGGAGCGGAAGAATCTGTAGAAGCAGACTCTGTAGCTGCAAGAGCAGAACCACGAACGATCGGAATATCATCTCCGGGGAACTCATACTCGTTAAGAAGGTCTCTAACCTCCATCTCAACCAGCTCAAGAAGCTCGTCGTCGTCTACCATGTCGCACTTGTTAAGGAATACAACAATGTAGGGAACGCCAACCTGGTGAGCGAGCAGGATGTGCTCACGAGTCTGAGGCATTGGGCCGTCTGCTGCAGAAACAACGAGGATAGCGCCGTCCATCTGAGCAGCACCAGTGATCATGTTCTTAACATAGTCAGCGTGGCCGGGGCAGTCAACGTGAGCATAGTGACGTGTCTCTGTCTGATACTCAACGTGAGCTGTGTTAATTGTGATACCTCTAGCTCTCTCTTCGGGAGCCTTGTCGATATCAGCATAGTTCATAAGAGTGTTGCTGCCGTCGCGAAGGGACATAACCTTTGTGATAGCTGCAGTAAGTGTTGTCTTACCATGGTCAACGTGGCCGATTGTACCAATGTTGACGTGGGGCTTAGTTCTTTCAAATTTCTGCTTAGCCATTTGTCTAAATCTCCTTTTAAAATTGTGGGGTGAACCGAATCACGACCCATTATATATAATTTTAATCCAAAAAACAACTCTGTTTTATTAAGACTCAGAAATCATCTTGTCCTGGATTGACTTGGGCAGCTCAGCGAAGTAACCTGCCTGCATTACGAAAGTACCTCTTCCCTGTGTAACGGAACGAAGTGCTGTCATATAACCGAACATCTCGCTCAATGGTACATGAGCCTCAATGTTCTGAGCACCATTTCTGAGCTCCATACCGTCGATAAGACCTCTTCTGGAAGTAATATCGCCGATAACTGCACCGGTGTACTCATCAGGTACTACGATGTCAACCTTCATGATAGGCTCAAGAAGTGCCATGCCTGCGGCCTTGCAAGCTTCCTTAGCGGCCATAGAACCAGCAATCTTGAATGCCATTTCGGAGGAGTCAACCTCGTGGTAGGATCCGAATACGAGAGCTACCTTAACGTCTACAACGGGGTATCCCTCGATAACACCAGCAGTGAGAGCTTCCTTAATGCCCTCGATTGTGGGGTTGATGAACTCCTTAGGAATTACACCACCAACAATCTTATTCTCGATCTCGATTCCCTTGCCACGCTCGTTAGGCTCAAGCTCGATTACACAGTGACCGTACTGTCCGTGACCACCGGTCTGACGAACAAACTTGCCCTCCTGCTTAACCTTGTTCTTAACTGTGGACTTGTAGGAAACCTGAGGATTACCAATGTTTGCCTCAACCTTGAACTCACGGAGCATACGCTCAACGATGATCTCCAGGTGAAGCTCACCCATACCGGAAATGATGGTCTGGCCTGTCTCCTTGTTGGAAGTTACGCGGAAGGTTGGATCCTCCTCAGCCAACTTCTGGAGAGCAATGCCCATCTTATCCTGACCGGCACGAGTCTTGGGCTCTACAGCAACGGAAATAACGGGCTCTGGGAACTCCATGGACTCCAAGATAACGGGGTTGCTCTCATCACAGAGAGTATTACCAGTTGTGGTGTCCTTAAGTCCTACAACAGCTGCGATATCGCCTGCGTATACCTCATCGATCTCAGTTCTCTCATTAGCATGCATACGAACAAGACGTCCTACACGCTCTCTGCGTCCCTTGGAAGAGTTATAAACATAAGAGCCAGATGTCAGCTTACCAGAGTAAACTCTGATATAGCAAAGCTTACCAACATAGGGGTCTGTCATAACCTTGAACATAAGAGCAGAGAAGGGCTCATCATCAGAAGCAACTCTGGTAATAGCTACGTCTGTATCGTCTGCCAATGTTCCGTTAATAGCAGGAATGTCTACAGGAGAGGGCAGGAAGTCAACAACTGCGTCAAGCAACTGCTGAATACCCTTATTCTTGTAGGCAGAACCGCACATAAGAGGAATCATCTTAACAGCAATACATGCCTTACGGATAAGCATCTTGAGCTCCTCAACTGTAGGCTCAATACCCTCCTCCAAGTATCTCATCATGATCTCGCCGTCATCGTCGAACTCAACAGCGCTATCTACGAGATAGGTACGGGCCTCCTTGGCCTTATCCATCATGTCTGCAGGAATCTCCTCAACACGATAGGGACATCCAGGCTTGCTATCCTCATAGATATGAGCCTGCATGTTGATAAGGTCAATAACACCTACAAATGTATCCTCTGCACCGATTGGCAATTCAATCGGAACGGGATTTGCTCTAAGTCTATCCTTAATCATCTGTACAACATTATCGAAGTTTGCTCCGGTAATGTCCATCTTGTTGACGAAACCGATTCTCGGTACGCCATACTTATCAGCCTGTCTCCAGACTGTCTCGGACTGGGGCTCAACGCCACCCTTAGCGCAGAACAGACAAACAGCGCCGTCGAGTACTCTCAGGGAACGCTCAACCTCTACTGTGAAGTCAACGTGTCCGGGGGTGTCGATGATGTTGATAAGGTTGTCCTTCCAATGTGTGGTGGTAGCAGCAGAAGTAATTGTGATACCTCTCTCCTGCTCCTCTTCCATCCAGTCCATGGTTGCGGCGCCATCATGGGTCTCGCCGATCTTGTAGAGCTTACCAGAATAGAACAGAATACGCTCTGTTGTTGTTGTCTTACCAGCATCGATGTGAGCCATGATACCGATATTTCTGGTGTTCTTCAAACTATACTGCCTTGGCATTTAGTTAATCTCCCTCTTCCGATATTACCATCTGTAATGAGCAAATGCCTTATTGGCCTCTGCCATCTTGTGGGTATCATCCTTCTTCTTGTAAGCGCCGCCGGTGCTGTTGATAGCATCAACGATCTCGCCTGCAAGTCTTTCCTTCATTGTTCTCTCATTACGCTTTCTAGCAGCTCCTACAAGCCACCTCAAGCCAAGAGCCTGCCTTCTCTCGGGTCTAACCTCCATGGGAACCTGGTAGTTTGAACCACCAACTCTCCTGGCCTTAACCTCCAATACAGGCATTACATTGTTCAGAGCCTCATAGAATGCATCAAGGGGCTCCTTGGATGTCTTCTCCTTAACAATGTCAAAAGCGTCGTAAACGATCTGCTGGGCAACGCCCTTCTTACCGCTCTCCATAACGTTATTGACAAGCTTTGTTACAACGATATCGTTGTACATAGGATCAGGCAACACGTCTCTTTTGGGTGTATGTCCTTTTCTAGGCACTTTTCTTCCCTCCTTCTTCGATAATTGATATCAAGGTACTCGCACGACCATTTCGTGCGATAAGCGCCGACACATTTCCCTATATAAAAGGGACCATTTGTATCATGCGCGTAAACTAGCGAGCAACTTACTTTGCGCTCTGCTTCGGTCTCTTCGCACCGTACTTAGAACGAGACTGCATTCTCTTTGCAACGCCTGCTGTATCCAATGTACCGCGAATGATGTGGTATCTAACACCGGGCAGGTCTCTAACCCTACCGCCTCTTACAAGAACAACACTGTGCTCCTGAAGGTTATGAGCGATGCCAGGGATGTATACGAGAGCCTCTGCACCATTTGTGAATCTAACCTTAGCGATCTTACGAAGAGCTGAGTTAGGCTTCTTAGGTGTAGTTGTCTTAACCTGTGTGCAAACACCACGCTTCTGGGGGCAGCTCTGAGCTACAGAAACCTTCTTCAATGAATTGAATGTGCTCTGCAGTGCAGGAGACTTGGACTTATAAACCTTAGAGCCTCTGCCCTTCTTAACCAATTGGTTGTTTGTTGGCATGAATACCGGTCCTCCTTTCCGCAAAAATATAAGCGACCTAAAAAGGCCGCATATGAGTTTATCATCTCATATACGGCCTGTCAACAATAAATATTAGGCTAAGCTAGAGGCAAAACTTAGTGATTTTGCCGGTTATTTGTCCCCCGTCATGTCCACATAGAAGGTATGCTGTTTGTTTTCCTCCTTTTCGTAAAAGGCACCACTATATGAAAACTTTATATCTCCTATAGTCACGTCTTCGTACTTCTTTTCCACTTTAACATATATTATCGAGGTGCTCATGGCCTCATCAAACGCGTCTCGTTTAACATGGACGTTCAACACGGGATGATACACATTTCCCTCTACAACAGGTTCGCGGATCAATGTAATTGACGGAGTGCTGGATGACCATTCTGTCTTAATAAACAGCAATACGTTGTCCTCAAAAAACGCCTCATCCAGATATCCTTCCCATTCAAGGTTGCGGTACTCCTCATAGGTCTTTACCCAGTGAATGCCGTAACCCAGTTTTTGCAACTCATGCGCCTCGCTGGGATTTACGTAATCTACTCTATGGAATACAAACTGGTTTTTGTAATCATAACCCTTTCCGCTATATGTAAATCTAGGCTCACCTACAGGCATATCTGCGTATTCCTTGTCCACCTCTGCAAGCATTATGGTTGTCGAAAACGCAGGTGCTACATCGGTGCTATCATTATGGATATTTATCACAGGGAACAAAGTGCCATCCTCTATTACCGGATTGGCTGTCAACGTCCTCTTGTCTCCATAGTATGGCCATTCGATTACCAGCACAAACAGGACCTTGTCCTCAAAGAAGCTTTCCTCGTACTCCTTAGCAAGACCCAGTTGCTCGTATTCGTCCAGGGATTTGATCCAGTGTGGGCCCTCGTCAAAAGCATTCATACCTAGCGTCTCTGAATTTTGGATGTTGGTGAAAACAATTCCGGAATCTGTTGTGGGCTCCATTCCGCACGCCGATACACAGACCAGCAGCAGGCAAATCGCTAATATTGTAATAAGTCGTTTCATTCTATTATCCATGTAAATGCCTCCTTTTTATCAATTACCCGTTCCCGTCCATCTCGACATAGAAGGTATGCTCTCTATTTCACTCACCCTCATATACATTTCCGCTATATGTGAATCTAACCTCTCCCAAAGGCATCTCTGCGTACTCCTTATCTGCCAATGCGATCATTACGGTAGTCATCATTAAATCTTCTACTACATCGCTATCCAGATGGACATTGATTACAGGATGTAGCACGCCATCCTCTATTATTGGGTCTGGCAATAATGTCACCTTCGGGGTGCAGGAGCCCCACTCTGTCTTGACTACCAGCAAGGAATATATGCTAAAAAAGTGTTCACTGTACTCCTTATCCAGTCCAAGGCTATTGTACTCATCCAAGGTATTTATCCAGTGTATACCATAGTCCAAAGCTTCTAGTCTTTCTGCGTCCACTTCTTCTATTTCCCAGAATGCCCTTCCATACAAATAAAGGAAGTCATTACTATAATCCCCATTCTCATAGAAGGATCCACTAAAAGAGAGCTTCATCTGGCCGATAGGCATCTCCGCGTACTCCTTGTCTACCTCTGCCGTCATTACCATGGTCATCATTATGGCATTCACATCGCCCTGGTCAAGATGTACATTCACCACAGGACAGAGCACGCCATTCTCTATCATTGGGTTGGGGAGCAAGGTCACATCCGGTGTACCAGAGGTCCAATCCGTCTTAAGCACAAACAGCGCCTTATCCATGAAGAAGCTCTCGTCGTACTCCTCTTCCAGACCTAGGCTGTTGTACTCATCTAGGGTATCAATCCAATATGCACCAAAAGCCACATTTTGTGAGTTTTTTGTCTTTATATTTTTGATGTTACTAAATATACTTTCATCCTGTGGCTCCGGAGTTGGTGTAGGTGTGGCAGTAGCTGTAGGAGATGGCGTCGGAGTTCCATCGTCTGTTGTGGGCTCCATTCCGCACGCCGATACACAGACCAGCAGCAGGCATATGGCTAATATTGTAATGAGTCGTTTTATTCTATTATCCATGTAAATGCACCTCTTCCTTTCCTGTCCAGATTCTGGACATTAATCAAAAATTACTTGTAAGTTTCCTATATCTACTACATATGACGATTGCTAACCAAATTCGTTCACCAAAAAGCAAAAAGCACAGAAGGCCTATATCCTTTCTGTGCAAAACTTACTGTTAGACTGTATTGTTAATTGTTCCTAATCAGTCACACACTCTCGTCTCGACCATCAGGATGCTATCCTTTCATATGTAATTTTAAAGCAGTATTTTTTTCTGTCAATGTTTTAGTTAAAGCTCACACATTACTGACATACAAAAAGGATGCCCCTGACTTATCAGGAGCATCCTCTATTAACATTATTGGTATTACTCAGCAGCTGTTTCTACCTCTGCCTCAACAACGATCTCCTCTGCGTTCTCAGCAGCATCTACTACCTCGATCTCAGCGTCAATCTCTGCCTCAACAACCTCTTCCTGGTTGTTTACTACAGTAATATCCTTGTACATCTTCATACCAGTACCGGCAGGAATCAACTTACCAAGGATAACGTTCTCCTTAAGTCCAACCAGAGGATCAACCTTGCCCAAGATAGCGGACTCGGTAAGAACTCTTGTTGTCTCCTGGAAGGATGCAGCAGACAGGAAGGAGTCTGTGGACAGTGATGCTCTGGTGATACCCAGCAATGTGATCTCACCCTCAGCAGGCTTCTTGTCCTCGGCAAGTGCCTTGGCGTTGCCAGCATCGAAGATCTGTCTGTCGATAAGTCCACCTGGGAGCATATCTGTGTCTCCGGGGTTTGCAACTCTTACCTTGCGGAGCATCTGACGAACAATACACTCGATATGCTTGTCGTTGATGCCTACACCCTGGAGTCTGTAAACCTTCTGTACTTCCTGGAGCATGTAGTCCTGAACGCCCTTCTCGCCCTTGATTCTCATGATGTCGTGAGGATCAAGTGAACCCTCTGTCAGAGGATCGCCAGCCTCAATCATATCGCCATCGAGAACCTTAATTCTGGAACCGAAGGGGATGGAGTACTTCTCGCTCTCGCCGCTGTCGTTGGTAACAGTAATCTCACGCTTCTTCTTGTTGGTTTCGTTGACCTCAACTCTACCAGCAATCTCAGAGATAACCGCAAGTCCCTTAGGCTTTCTAGCCTCAAAGAGCTCCTCAACTCTGGGAAGACCGTGTGTAATATCGTCTCCAGCAATACCACCTGTATGGAAGGTTCTCATTGTAAGCTGAGTACCAGGCTCACCGATGGACTGAGCAGCGATAATACCAACAGCCTCGCCGATGTTGCAGCGCTGTCCTGTTGCAAGGTTTGCACCATAGCACTTGGAACATACGCCGGACTTGGCACGGCAGCCCAAGATAGATCTGATCTTAACCTTCTCGATACCTGCCTTAGTAATTCTGTCAGCAATATCAGATGTGATGATTGTGTCTGTATCAACAATAACCTCACCTGTTGCAGGGTCTACGATATTCTCAAGAGCATATCTGCCAACAATTCTCTCTGCCAGAGTTACGATCTCGGAGGAACCATCCATAATTCTGGAAACCTCCAGGCCCTGTACGGAACCACAATCCTCCTCGTTTACGATAACGTCCTGAGAAATGTCTACAAGTCTTCTGGTCAAGTAACCGGAGTCAGCTGTACGCAAAGCTGTATCAGCAAGAGACTTTCTTGTACCGTGAGATGACAAGAAGAACTCGAGAACGTTAAGACCCTCACGGAAGTTGGACTTAATCGGGATATCGATTGTCTTACCGCTGGTATCTGCGAACAAACCTCTGATACCTGCCAGCTGCTTAATCTGCTGCTTGTTACCTCTAGCTCCAGAGTCTGCCATCATGCTGATGGGGTTGTACTGATCCAGATTCTTCATCAAAGCATCTGTAATCTTATCTACAGTCATGTTCCAAGTATCAACAACCTGCTTATACCTGTCCTCCTCAGAGATAAGACCTCTTCTGTATCTCTTCTGGATGGACTCAACCTTGGCCTCAGCATCGCGGAGGAGCTGTTCCTTGTCTCCGGGAACAACCATGTCGCTGATGGAGATGGAGATAGCAGCTCTTGTGGAGTACTTGTAACCCATTCTCTTGACCTCGTCGAGAACGACTGCAGTCTCAGATGTACCATGCTTCTTAATGCACTTGTCGATAACCTTACCCAGCTGCTTCTTACCAACTACAAAGTCGATTTCCTGCAGGAACTCATTGCCAGGAACTGTTCTGTCAATAAAGCCCAGATCCTGAGGAATAATTCCGTTAAAGATTGTGCGACCGGGTGTTGTGTCGATTACGGCACTCTTAACCTGACCATCAATCTCCTTAGTAACTCTCAGCTTAATCTTAGCATGTACAGAAACCTCTCTCTGCTGGTAAGCCATGAGCATCTCGTCCTCGCTGGAGAACATTCTGCCCTCACCCAGCTCGCCATCCTTAGCCATGGTCAGGTAGTAAATACCCAAAACCATATCCTGAGTAGGAACTGTAACAGGAGCACCATCCTGAGGCTTTAACAGGTTGTTGGCAGACAACATGAGAACTCTTGCCTCAGCCTGTGCCTCTGCACTAAGAGGAAGGTGAACAGCCATCTGGTCTCCGTCAAAGTCAGCGTTGAAAGCTGTACATACCAGGG
>JAZNEA010000026.1:0-6455 GCA_045588325.1 Clostridia bacterium | reverse complement strand
TTAACGATTGCGTGTAGGATAACCTGGAAGAGAGCTCCGGACAAGGCGGTAGAGGTTAACATAAAAATACCCACTAGGGCGTAGGAGATCTGGCTGACAGTGGAGTAGGCCAGACGCCTTTTCAAAACAGGTTCTCTGTATGCCATCATGGAGCCCATAAATACGGTGAACAGGGCCAGTGACAAAAGGGCCCCTTGCACCCAGGTGCCGAACACAAAATTGGGCTGTGCCAGATAAAACAGCACGCGGATTATGCCCAGTACGCCTGCTTTTGCCACCAGACCGGACAGAACAGCGCTGGCAGGAGCGGGGGCTACAGGGTGGGCAGAGGGCAACCAGCCATGCATGGGGTACATGCCGGCCTTGGTTCCAAAGCCCAGGCACATGAGGAATACTCCGGCCAGGGATTTTGGGGTGGTTGCGAACCTTATGTAGTGCACAAAAGTGGTGTTTTTAAACAGCAGATAATCGTTGCCACCTGAGAGGAACAGGAACATGCCTATCAGGACAACGAAACCGCCGGCCATGGAGTAGAACAAGTACTTAATAGCGCCCTTGATGGACTCCTGGGTCCTGTCCTGCAGCACGAGGGGCACGGAACAGAGGGTGACCAATTCAAAGGAGAGATACATGGCAAACAAGTTGTCTGCGTAGCACATGGACAACAAGGCGCTCTGGGTCAGCAGGCAGAATGTCATATACTGGCTCTCCCTGGGAGAGGTGTAGTGACCCATGTATTTGATGGAGAAAATGCTGACCAACACCCATGTGAGGCAAATCAGTGTTGCGAAAAGGCAAGCCATTCCGTCGTTGGCAAAGGAGATTGTCAACATGGGGGATAAAGTCCACAGGGAGAATGCCTGAGGCTTAAAAAACAGCAAAATAGCGCATGCCAGAGTCAGTCCCTGGGCTCCCAGAGACAGTCCTATGCGCAGGCCTCGGTGGCGCTTGGCCAACAGGGGCATCAGCAATCCAAAAACAGCAGGTATAACCATTGCGAAAACGAGAAGCATCCTAAACCTCCTACAGCATGGCCAGACCCTTGAGGATCAGGTTAATAATGGGCTGGGCATTGAGTCCCAGTGTAATATTCACGTAAATAAAGACAGCTGCTGTAACCACAAAAGAAGGTCGTATTGTTGCTCTGGGCAAATCGCCAGCAGGGGCACTGTCCGGGGCCCACAGGTTGATAACTGTGCGCAGGAAGTACATGGCATTCAGTATGGTGCTGATGGCCAGGCCTGCTACGGAGAACAAAATCTTGTAGGGGTGGCCGATGGATGCCTGGGCAAACAAAATCTTGGAGATAAATCCCATAAACAAAGGAACGCCCGTCATGGAAAGGCTGCCTACGGTAAACAGCACGCCTGCCATCTTGCTGCGATAACCCGCTCCGCGGAGTGAGTAAAAGTCCTGCCTGTCGCCGGACGCATCAGCTAACTCTGCTCCAGCCAGGAACAGAGCTGGCTTGGTCACTGAGTGGAACAGCATATGGAATAGGGAGGCTGTGATGCCAGGTGCTCCCAGGCCGATGCCCATGTAGACATAGCCAATTTGGGCTGCAGATGAATTGGCCACCATCCTGTTTAGCTTTTGGGAGCGGATTGCGGAGATAGAGCCGACGAGCATGCCCATTATGCCCATGATAAACAATAGGTTGTGAGCTCCGGTTGCATAGTAATTGTCCAGGCCGACGACTCTGTAGATAACCTTAATCAAAACAAAGATGTAGGCCTTGGAAATAATGCCTGACAAGATACAGGATGAAGAGGGCGTTGCAGCACCATAGGTGTCTGGCATCCAATAATGGAAGGGGAACATGCCGCTTTTGATGCCTAGTCCGCCGGTTAACAGACAGACTGCAACCAACAGGGGGCCCTTGTATGCATCCTGTTGTACAAGGGTCTGTATGGCCTCCTGTATGTTCACCATCAACAGATGTCCTGTGATATCGTATACCAAAATAATACCTATGAGGAAGAGACCGGAACCCAAAAGGCTGAAGATCATGTATCTGGTAGCTGCCGCAGCAGGTCTGCCTCCTGGTCTGATCATGAGGATGGCACAGGAGGATAAGGTGGTCACCTCTACAAAAACATAGGCAGAGAACAGGTCATTTGTGTAGATCAAAGCCAGCATTGCGGCATTGATTAAGGCTATCATTATGTAGTACAGGAAGTGCTTGGAATCATCCTCCAGATGGCGGATGATAAATTTGCGCCCACCAACGATAGACAGGAGCAAAACTGCGCCAAAGCACAGGGTCAACAGGGATTCGAGCACGCCTGCGCGGATCTCGTTGCCCCATGGAGCAGAGTAGTGACCCATTATATAGGTAAAGCTGGTGCCCGTGTGCCAAGTGTAATACAAGGTGGCCAGGGACATGAGCATGGTGGCAATTATCAGAACGTAAGTCAGAATCCTGCCCAAACGGGGCTTGTTTTGGCTGGCGAAAATCAGCACAGCAAAGAACAGAGATCCTACGATGGAGAAGAAGGGGAAGTTAGTTATGAATGTCATTTTCCTCGTCCTCCTCGATAATTTCGTAAATTTCGTCCAGGTCCAGAGTGTGATATCTCTTATAAAGACGCACGGTCAGAGCCAGCATCAGGGCAGTGACGCTGACAGATACTACGATGCCCGTCAGAACAAGACCAGATGGTATGGGATTAATAAAGGTCTCCGTCACAGCCATGTTGGAAGGGTCAGTGATGATGGGAGCCTTGTGGCCCTCGATATATCCCATGGAGGCCAGGAAGAGATAAACGCCGGTGTCCATGATGTTGAGACCGATGATTTTGCGCAGCAGATTGTTGTGGAACAAGAGCATGCAAAATCCAATGGCAAATAGAATAATTGCCACAGCCTCCTCGTAGTTAACCATCAAATTCTCACCAAATCTTGGAATCATTGCAGGTCACCTCTCTCAAACAGGCAATAGAAGCTGTACATTGTACATGCAACAATGCAGCCAACTGCAATATCCAGAGGCAAAATCAAACCAGCGCTGATAATTGCGCCTGGGGTGCCAGGGCTTATAATGCTGTGGAGATGATTGGCTCCTGTAAAAAAAGAGTAGCTCTTAGCAAGGCAGTAAAAGCTCAGGGCAGAGCAAGTTGTTATCTTAATCCTCTTAGGGGTCAGGAATCGTGCCACAGACCCATGCCCTAAAGTAAGAGAGGTGAGCACAAGGCCCGCACCCAAGATAGCGCCGCCAGAGAAACCGCCGCCAGGAGACAGGTGACCATTCAACAGGATGTAAATGCCAAACAGCATGATCATGGGGATTACCACGTACATGGAGTAACGGAGGATGCCGTCCTCGGCTGTGCGGTACTTGTCTGGGCGAGGCTTTTTGGCAAATTCGCTGCCCTGCATGATAATCATGCAGGAACAAAAAGCGGTAAATAGGACGAAGGATTCGCCAAGAGTATCAAAGGCTCTGTAATCCAAAATCAGACCTGCAACGATGTTTGTGGCGCCAGTCTCGTCGAGCCCCTGATTGATGTAGCGATCCGCTACCTCATTGTTGGTAGGAGTATCTAGTTCGCCATAGGAGGGCAAATAAGACACAGTCCACAGCAAAATGCCTATAATTACAAGGCACAGAACAACAGACAGGGCAAAATAAGTCCTGCGGAAGACCCTGCGATATGTAGCTGAAATGCCTTTAGTCTTGTGGGTCATCTTCCTCGTCGCTCCTGATTCTCTCAATTTTGCGCAGGGCCAGGAAAAAAAGAACACTGGTGATGCCTGCGCCTACAGCAGCCTCGGTGATGGCCAGGTCGGGGGACTCCAGCAGCACCCAGATCATGGACATGATAAGGCTGTAGGACATAAAAATAATGATAGTATTTAGCAGTTTTTTGGAAAAGGCGGTGGCCAGAGCACACACCAGCAAAAACGTCATCAGAAGAATGCGAAAAACGGTCATGGTTCATCCTCCTCTGCGAGGATATCGCACAGCTCAGGCAGATTTGGGTCCGTCTCGTATTCCAGTTTGCCCAAAAAGTGAGAGCACACGGGGGAGGTGAACCACAGGAAAAACAACACCGCCAGTAGCTTAAGGGATGTATATGTAAATCCAGAGGCTACCATGAGCCCAGCGATTATCAGGAAAAGACCCATAGTGTCTGTCATGCCTGCAAAATGTATGCGATTGAGGGCGAACTTGAGCCTAAATACTCCGGTAATTGACAGGATCAGCACTAACAGCCCCGATATAATTAAAACGGCACACAAACCGAACTGTAGCCACTCAATCATGCTGGTCCTCCTCCTTGTTAATGTTGACGTTGATAAAGATTCTGGTGAGAACAACAACAGCCAGGAAACTAATCAAGACGTAAATAAGGCAGACATCCAACAAAAAGCTCTCGTTCAACAATAGAGCCAATATAGCTATGCTCATGGTGGTCATGGTGCAGGTCATGTTAACGCCTACAATATGATCTACGGTGCGTGGGCCGCGAATGCTGAGATAAAGTCCGGCAAAAAGGCATACGCCAATCACACAGAGGGCACCGATAAACAAAAAGTGGTAGGCCTGGTCAATCATAGTAAGGCCTCCATCTTGGATAGCATTTTTACAAAAGAGCAGGAAGGGATGCTAGTGACCATGTCATGTCTGAGACCATGTACGGTAAAGTGACTACCTTCCTGTGAGATAGTGATGGTGCCAGGAGTTAGAGTTATAGAATTGGCCAAAAGTGCTCTGGCAAAACCCGTGCGCAGGGTACAGGTAAATGTGTAGAGAGTAGGTTCGATGGCGGTGTTGCGGGAGAAGAAAATACGAACCATGTATATGTTGGCTTTAACAATCTCCCAGAAAAGTAGTCCTATGTAGGCAAAGATATACAGAGACAGCCTAAACATGCGCAAATCCTGGCGAGGAGAATAGCCCATGACTCGCCAAGTGAAGAGGGAAATTGCAAGGCATAGCAAAAGGCCGATAATCACAATCTCCAATGTGATCCGACCGCTGAGCATTATCCATAGCAAAAACAAATAAATAAGCATAGTTCCCTCGAAAACGCAATTAGGGTTAGTTTATTACTTTTTCCGTGAGGAGTAAAGGGTAAACCCTTTGATTTATGGGCAAGGGACGTGTATAATTGTAGTTAAGTATTAATAAATAAAGAAGAGGAACGCATTTTGAACATGTCAGCATCAAAACATATAAGGAACATTTTGATAATTTTTATCCTGGTTATAGTTCTTGGCGCATACTCTGCTTGCGAGTTTGAGGGCATATTGCCAGAGGCAACACCTACCCCCATGGTTGGAGAGATGGGTAATCAGGAGGAGTACACTCCCCTCGGACAAGAGAGCACAGACAAGAACGGCATCCGGTACGTAAGTAATGGTAATGGTACCTGCACCATCGTGTCGATCCCGATTAAGGACAACACAACTAAGTTGACGATCCCGTCATATAGCCCCGATGGCGACCAGGTAACAGTTTTGGCAGCAAACATCTTGCAAAATGTCACTTCCCTTAAGGAGGTTGTGCTGCCTAAGGGTCTGTACACCATCAGCGAATATGCCTTTGAGGGATGTACCAACCTGAGCATCATCAACATTCCTGACACAGTTATCTCCATTGAGAAGTTTGCATTCTCAAAGTGTTACTCTATGGCCACCGTAAATCTTGGCGAGTCCCTCAAGACTATCGGTGAGGCTGCTTTCCAGGACTGCAACAGCCTGACAGTTGTCTCTGTTCCATCCAACGTAGAGAGTTTAGGCATTCACTGCTTTGCATATTGTGAGAACCTGGTAGAGATTGCATTTAACTGTAAGGCTCAGCCTGACTACACCATGATTCTAGGATGCAATAAGATGCACACCTTGATTCTGAACATGACAGCCCCAGTTAAGCTGGACTCCTTTGCATATAATACAACTATTAAGAAGGTAGTTCTGGGAGACAACATCCTCAGCGTAGAGGAGAGCGCATTTGCTGGTTGCCATGGCATCGAGGAGATTGTAGTGGGCAAGAACGTTGAGTTCCTGGACAATAACTGCTTCTACGAGTGTGACGAATTGCGCAAGGTAATATTTGAGGGCAATTCCCTGGTATCTATGGCCACCGGCGTATTTGCATATTGCATTTACCTGGAGGAGATTGAGCTGCCTGAGGGTCTGGAGTCCATCGGAGCCAAGTGTTTTACAGGCGACACCAGCTTAAAGAAGGTGCACATTCCCAGCGACGTAACATTCGTCGGAGAGAGCGCATTCCTACTGTGTCCGAACCTGGCAGAGGTTACATATTCAGGCACGCCGGAGGGCTGGGTAAACCTGGCGGTCCGCGACGGCAACGATCTGCTCAAGGCGGCCAACGTTACATACGTTACTAAGTAAATACAATGATTAGAGCAAAGGCGTTCCCAGGGAACGCCTTTTTTGGTAAAGCAAAGAGAAGGGGGAGAAAAGCAATCTCCTCCTTCTTTGCGCAA
>JAZNEA010000025.1:0-23380 GCA_045588325.1 Clostridia bacterium | reverse complement strand
GGAAATATTTTCAAAATTTTCATAAAAGTTTTCCTCCGATGAATTTATATACCTTGATTATAACACAAATTTATGATAAAATCAAATTATCAATTTTTATTGATTGATAACTCTAAATAATTGGAGGCTGTTATGTTAGATTACAGAGTGCTTACCTTCCTTGGCCTCTATGATGAAATGAATTAACGTAGAACGGCTGAAAAACTGAATATGACACAGCCGGGTGTCACGCAGCATATTCATTATTTGGAGAATTATTACGGTGTGAAGCTGTTTGAGTATGATGGACGGTCGCTGTCAAGAACAAAGAACGCCGAACGACTGAAGCGTTATTTTGACAGCATCAAGGCAGAGGAAGCGGATATCCGTGAAAAGTTCATCCCTACTGATACCGTTCATATGACCGTTGGTGCAACCAAGACCATCGGCGAATTTGTGATCGTACCCGAGATTCGTTCCTTTCTGCAAAAGCCTAACCATACCCTTGATTTAGTTGTTGATAACACAGAAATTCTTTTACATATGCTTGAAAAGGCAGAGATCGATTTCGCTGTTATCGAAGGTGTGTTTGACAAATCCAAATACGGCTACCACCTTTATAAGAAAGAAGCGTTTGTTGGGGTCTGTGCAAAAAGCCATCCTTTTGCCAACAAGACCGTGACCCTTGAAGAGATTCTTGCAGAGGATATTGTGGTGAGAGAGCCGTTTTCGGGAACAAGAACATTACTGCATAACGCTATTACAGACCGAGGTTTTTCCCTTGACAACTTTAAGCGTTGTATCTCCGTCGGCAATTTTTCCGTGATCTGTGACCTTGTGGCAAACAACAGTGCCATTACCTTTGCCTATGAACCAATATCACGTTGTCGTAACGACCTTGCCACCTTTACCGTTGCGGATATGCAGATCAGCGGAGAATTTAACTTTGTGTACTGTAATGAAAGAATAGCAAAAGAAAAAATCAAGTTCATCTTTTCATAAACAAAGAAAATTCACTTTTTTAGATATATGCACATAGACTGATGTGTTCAAAAAGGTTTGTTTTTCAATTTTCTAATTGCAGAATTTGAAATTTTCTATTTTCAGTCCAGCTGATAAAAAGAAAATGCGACCTCGAAAAGCCGCATAAATACTGGATTTTATAATAAAAACACCATTGAGTCCGAACTTGGGGGTTCAGATTTCAATGGTGTCTTTAGATGGTGCGGCCGGGGGGACTTGAACCCCCACTCTCTCGAAACGGCACCTAAAACCGTCGTGTCTGCCATTCCACCACGGCCGCATATTACATACTACGAATGAGTATGATCGTTTATGTGATCCATGCAATATTCTTTAAGACCTGAGCACTTGACACAGTATCTGAACTGCATGTTTGGATCGGACTCGTCTGTTTTACCACAAACACAGCACTTGTGTCTATAGTTTCTGACCACATCCTTGGCCTTAATTTTTACTATCTTGGACTTGTGCTGAGCACTGCGAACCTTGTTCTTGCCAAAGAACCATCCCTTGGCTGCCCATTCGCGACCAAACCAGATAAAGTAGTTTGCCAGAACTGCAACTACTGTCATAACTCCCAGCACATCTCCATAAACCAAAGCCGAAATCATCTGCAATACCAGCATCACGAACTCTATAATGCCTAACCACTTGACCTTGATGGGGATAATAAAGAACAGCATAAGCTCCACATTGGGGAAAACAGTGGCAAAAGCCAGAAATAGTCCTAGGTTAATCATGCTGGATGACATGCTGGTCATAATCCAAAAGCTGGGCATAAACCAGTTAATGGCATATCCAATCAGGCACAGAGCCCATGTGCAGATAATGCCCGTGGCATAAACCATGTTGAACTTACCTGTGCCAAAATAGCGCTCCAGATTAGATCCAATCATGTGGTAAAAATACAATGTGAAGAAATTCCATAGTACCAGGTTCATAAAGTCTGTGCTCAGTTCTGGCAAGACAAAGATAAAGGTAAACAGCCTCCATATCTGTCCCTTAAACAGCTCCACAGGAGTGAGCACCAACCAGCTGTTGAGATCAAAGCCCCACGCAGCCCCGGCGATAGCATCTGCCAAAAAGACCAGAACATTGCCTACAATAATATAGTACATCAAGTTTGTAATGCCGTATTTATTAAAGAATCTTCTGATCTTGTTCATGCACGTTACCTTTCGTGATATAATCCATATATAGTTATTATACAATGAGGACAAAACCTTGACAAACAGTCTTTTTATCCCCATTGGCATAGCCTCATTGGCAGCCATGGGCCTTACAGCAGGTATTATCACTCCTCGCAGGCTTTCTGTTCGCCGGATAGCCCTTGATTCTCCCATGGGTGGCAGGCCTTTTTTACACATGTCCGACTATCATTATGAGCTGCTGAGAGTGTCGCCTTCTCGGCTCCGTTCGGCCATTCTTCGTGCCAACCCATCTGCCATATTATTTACCGGAGACCTATTCTGTTATGCCCAAAATGCCCGCTCCGCTCTCCTCTCTCTTAAGGAGGCCGCAGGCGATATCCCTGTTATTATGTGCCTGGGCAACCACGAGTACAAGGCATATAGGGTTGGCACTCCAGGACCACAGGACCCTCAGAACGTGGACGAGTTCATGGCTTTGGCACAGCAAATGGGATTTACCATCGGGCGCAATCTGGTAGTACAACACCAGGGGTACAACATCGCTCTGTTGGACGATTTCAGACGCAACTCCCATGACTTAGATTCATATTCCAACGAGATTCATGCCCTATTGACAGGTGTTTCACAGGGGCCAACCATAGTACTGTGTCACAGCCCTGCCACAGCCGGCATCATCGCCAAGCTTCCCTTGGACCCGTCATCCCGCCCTGTCATGGTCCTCTGTGGACATTTTCATGGTGGCCAGGTGGATTTGCCAGGACATCCCGAATACTTCCACTTCCGATCCGAGCTTAAGCATTTGCCAAAGCATTATCGTGGGCTCAAGGTTCACAACGGCATACCGGTGCACATCAGCCGCGGCCTTGGCAACGTGGTTGTGCCCATAAGATTTGCCTCTACTCCAGAGATTACCATATTAGACGTTTAAAGGTGGCTAGATATCTAACCACCTTTTTGCTATCTCTTATTTCTGTCCACCAGAGTCAAAATCTTGTCCCTCAGGGCCTTTGTATTATATCTGGGGCTAACTCTCCAGGTCCAATTGCCCTGGGCTACAGACGGAATGTTCATCCTGCCCTGCTCATTGGTCAGCTGCAGGTAGTCCTGCATTGGAATAACCGCCAGGTTGGATCTGCTGCTAAGGGCCAATTCGATCATGGCATATGTAGCGCTCTGCCCCCTTTGTCTGGGGCACTCCCTCTTAAAGCGTTCCAAGGTGCTGCCTCTCAGCTCCTTAACCCATGTGGCCGTGCAGTCCGAATCGTGAGATCCTGTATACACCACGGAATTGTTGTGCTGATATGTCCTGGGCAGATATTCGCTGTCCTGGTCAAAGAACGCAAATTGCAGAATCTTCATGCCTGGGAACCCGGTGTCGTCCAACAACTCACGAACATCCTGCGTGATAAAGCCTAAATCCTCTGCGATAATCTTGGCCTTGGGATACATTTCTCTGATCCTGCGGAACAGCTGTATGCCTGGTGCTGAGGCCCACTGGCCACGCCTGGCATTCTCATCTCCGTATGGCACGTGATAGTATCCTGCGAACCCTCGGAAGTGATCTATGCGCAAAATGTCGTACATCTTAAATGCGTATCCCACTCTATCGCACCACCATGAGAACTGCTGTTGCTCCATAAGCTCCCAATTGTATATGGGGTTGCCCCACAGCTGTCCGTCCGGCGAAAAGCCATCCGGTGGAACACCTGCAACACATGTAGGTCTGAAGTCCTCGTCCAGCAAAAACTGCTCAGGAGCTCTCCAGACATCCATGCTGTCGTGGGCCACGTATATGGGCATATCTCCTACTATGCAAATGCCTCTGGACTTGGCGTACTGTCTGAGCGCGCCCCACTGCTTAAAGAACTGGAACTGCACCCACTGCCAGAACTCGCACTCTGACGCATATTCACCTGCCAGCTGCCTGGCCTGTGTACAGTCTCTTTGCTCCTCTGGCCATGTGTACCATGCTCTATACTCGTTGTTGACCTTGAGGGCCATAAAAAGGGCGTAATCCAAGACCCACTGTCTGTTATGTGATACAAAGGATGCAAATGCCCTGCGGCATCTCTTCTCCTGCACAAATCTCTCGTATGCCTTTCGCAACAGTTCGAACCTGGTAAAAAACAGCCAACCATAGTCGACCCTGTCGCCTGCACGACGGGCCCCCATTAGCTCTCTTTGGGTCAACAGCCCCTCCTGTGCTAATTGCTCTGGATCGATAAAATATGGATTGCCTGCTACTGATGCAGGTGACTGATATGGGCTATCTCCATATGATGTGGGATTAAGTGGCAGAACCTGCCAGCATTTCTGACCTGTCTCCCCCAGAAAATCGATAAAATCATAAGCGCCCTTGCCAAAATTGCCTATGCCGTATGGTGACGGCAGGCTGCTGACAGGCATCAAAATGCCACACTTATGCTTAAACCCAAAATTGTCCCGTGATATACCCATGGGTGCTCCTTTCGCCGGCTACAGTTTACAGTCTGGCCTCCAACTCTTGTTTTCTGTCCTCATAGCCTGGCTTACCCAACAGGGCAAACATGTTCTTCTTGTATTCCTCAACGCCTGGCTGGTTAAATGGGTTAACTCCCAACAGATATCCGCTGACTCCGCATGCCAGCTCAAAGAAGTAAATCATCTGACCAACCACATACTCGTCAAGTTTGGAAACGTGCAACATTAAAATAGGAGTGTCGCCATCATTATGGGCCAAGACTGTGCCCATTGTGGCCTTGGAGTTAATATACTGCATATCTCTGCCTGTCAGGAAGTTCATACCATCGTAGTTCTGCTCATCCTCAGCAATGACGATATCATCTGCAGAGGACTCTACATTGATGACAGTCTCAAAGAGAATGCGACGACCCTCCTGAATATACTGTCCCATGGAGTGCAGATCTGTGGTAAAGTCCACCGCAGCGGGGAAAATACCTCTGCCATCCTTACCCTCACTCTCTCCATACAACTGCTTCCACCACTCTCCAAAGCTGTGGAGTGCAGGCTCAAAATTAGTCAGTATCTCAATGCTATAGTCCTTGGCCAACAAGATGTTGCGGGCAACAGCATAACGATAGCAATCATTGTTCTTAAGATCCGGATCGCTATATCGATGTAGCGCATCTGCTGCTCCGGCCATGAGCCTGTCTATATCTGCTCCTGCCACTGCGATGGGCAACAACCCCACTGCGGTCAGCACAGAATATCTTCCACCAATATCGTCCGGCACGACAAACTGTCTGTAGCCACACTTGTCAGCCACAGTCTTTAAGGCGCCTCTGCGAGCATCTGTGGTAACCACAATACGCCTGGATGCCTCCTCCAGGCCATAGCGCTCCTCTATATATTCCTTAATAACTCTGAATGCGATGGCAGGCTCTGTTGTGGTGCCTGACTTAGATATGACGTTGACATATACGCTCTTGCCCTCCAAAATCTTGAGGCAATCCACCATATATGAGCCGCTGATGTTGCAGCCAAGGAATAAGATCTGTGGCTTATCCTTACCTGGAACCAAATTGTACAATGGGCCATTGAGCATCTCTATAACAGCCCTGGCGCCTAAATAGGAGCCTCCAATACCTATAACTAAAAAGATGTCGGCGTTGTCCCTTATCTCCTGGGCAACCTCCTTAATCTGTGCAAACTCTTGCTTATCATAGTCCAGTGGCAATCTGAGCCAGCCAAGGTAGTCGCTGCCTGCTCCTGTGCCATTGGTAATAATATAATGGGCATCTGTAACGCGCTGCTGCCAATCCATAATGCAGCTGTCACACACCTTACCTGCACCCTTGGTGCAATCAAATCTCAAATCAGTCATGTTGTTCCTCTAAAATCTTGTTATGCGCAGCCTCAAATCTATATAGTACTAGGCTTTGCTAATACCTATGTATTATACGCCTAGAACGTAGAGCCGTAAAGCCAAAACCCGCTTTTTTGCGCAAAAAAGCGCCAGATAAACTAATCTGGCGCCCTGTCATGTGCGTTAAAAACTATTTAGCTGAGTATTTCTCGTATGCAGCAATGTTGGCACAGAGGCAGAATACCTTCATGGCAACTTTTAAATCCTGAACGGAAACTGCTGATGGAGCCAGTCGGATGTTGCTGTCCTCTGGGTCCTTGCCATATGGGAAGGTGGCTCCTGCATTTGTAAAGAACACGCCTGCCTTGGCAGCCATGCCTACAACCTTAGCTGCGCAACCGGGAGCAACATCTACGCTGATAAAATATCCGCCCTTAGGAGTGTTCCATGTAGCTACGTTGGAGTTGCGAATACCTGCCTTGAGTGCCTTAAGTACGCAATCGAACTTTGGTCTCATAATCCTGGCATGCTGCATCATCAGCTTGTGAATATTCTCTGGATTCTTGAGGAACTCCACGTGCATCATCTGGTTGATCTTGTCATAACCGATGGTTGCTGTGTCAAACTGTGATGCCAGGAACTCGATATTCTCCGGGCTAGCTGCAATTACTGCCACGCCAGATCCTGCAAATGTAACCTTGGACGTTGACATAAATGTGTAAACCATGTTGGGGTTGCCAGCCTTGCGACACTCCTCGATGATGTCGAGAACGTGGTCCTGATCATTCTCATACAAGTGGTGAATACAGTATGAATTATCCCAGAAAATACGGAAGTTATCGCAGCAAGGCTTGAGATTTGCCATGCGCCTTACCACCTCGTCTGAGAAGGTAATGCCTGTGGGGTTAGAATACTGGGGCACAACCCACATTCCCTTAATCGTGGGGTCTGTGCTGACCAACTCCTCGATGGTATCCATATCAGGGCCGTCGGCATTCATCTTGATGGTGATCATCTCGATGCCCAGATCCTGGGTAATCTTGAAATGGCGATCATATCCGGGAGCGGGACACAGGAACTTAATCTTGGGGGAATTAAGCCACTTCTCTCCTCCCAGGACTCCACGCAACATACAATTGCATACAATCTCATACATCAAATTAAGACTGGAGTTACCACCGACAAAGATGTTGTCTGGTGTATAGCCCAACAAGTCTGCGAACAACTGCCTTGCCTCAGGGAGTCCCTTGGGCAAACCGTAGTTACGAACGTCTGCATTTGTTCCCTTTGCGATAAAGGTGGTAGGCTTAATCTTTAGCATTGGCTTGGACAGGTTCAGCTGCTCGGTGGCAGGGCGTCCTCTGCGAATGTCTATGTTAAGTCCCATGTTCAGAATGTCGTTGTACTCCTGCAACATTGCCTGGTATGTCTTGTTTGAACAAATCTTGTAACCCATATTAACTCCAGTTTCATTGTTTATGCGGAAAGTTTACCATATAGGGAAAATCGGTTCAATTGTGATATTTTACAAGCATTTAAGGATATGCTGTCTAAAATTCTCTCCTATTATCTTATTTACGGCATTTTCGTTATAATTTTTTACTAAAAGATACTCTCCTAACTTTTGGTGCTCAAAAACGCCCCCAAAGCCATCATATTTGTCCTCAAATCCATCCCAATCGCTGCCTAATCCTATGTTATCCACGCCCACAAATTGTAGCGCATGGTCAATATGGGCATACACGTCGTCAATGGTTGGCATTCCGACCCTCTTCAGGAAGTACGGCACATAGCTGATACCCACAAATGCCCCTCTGTCTCCCAGCGCCTGCAGCTGTCTGTCAGTCAGGTTGCGTGGGTGTCTGCATAGGGCATCACAGTTGGAGTGGGTTGCAAACAGGACGTTGTCCTCGCCGTATTCCATCACGTCCCAAAACGTCTTTTCTGACAGGTGGGAACAATCCACTCCCATGCGGAATTTTGCCATGTTCTTCAGCAGAAGTCTGCCCCAGTGGCTGAGACCTGTATCCACAGTCTCTGTACCAAAGTATTCATCTGCTCTGGTGCCAGTACAGGCTCCACAACCTATCTCGTTGTCGTCATTCCATGTGAGGGTGATAATTCGCACTCCGTCGTGCCAGAGGGTTGGCAATATATCCAGGTTCTTTTCCAGCACCGCTCCGTTCTCCAGAGTAAGTATTGCGGCAACTCTTCCCGTAGATAACGCCAATTCCAGATCCTGTCTGCTACGAACCTGTATCACCTTGTCACCCATTCTGGTCAGCTGCCTGCGGATGGCCACCATATAGTCCAGATATTTTTCGTACAATTCTGGCACTGTGCCATTTATAGGAGCTACCGACGAATCCACAAAAACAGCCAGACATTGTATCCATTGTGGACTAATGCTTAATGCTCTGCGAAAGTCAAAATCCAGTCGGTTGCTCTGCAGATCACCTTTATCAGGGCGCAAAATAATCTCAGTTGCTGTGTCACAGTGGGAATCGGCATAAATCATTGGAAGGCCTCCTCTATTATGTCTACAGTAATGTTCTGCTTATCTATCGTAACGGATACTACATCAAATCTCACGTTGTAGCATCCAGGATGCTCCCTCATATAATGTTGGGCTACTCGTCTGAGCCGCTGTCTCTTAAGGGCCGTAACCGCCTCCTCTGGCGTCCCATAGCCATGGCCGGATCTGGTCTTAACCTCCGACATCACCAACCCATCTTCTCCCTTTAGTATCAGGTCCACCTCTCCTACACCTCTGATGGCATACTGCCTCTCCAGCAACGCATACCCACGTTTGGCATATTCTCTGGCTGCCAGTTCCTCTCCGGCATTGCCCAATATCTTTAACTTCCTGGAATCAGTCATCCTCTACAAAGCGCTTGCAAAAGCTCCTGCGGTGAATGGGGCAAAGTCCATACTGCTCTATGGCAGCGATGTGATCGCGGGTACCATAACCCTTGTGTCCACCAAAACCATACTGCGGATACAGGGCGTCCATTTCCTCCATGAGCCTATCCCTGGTAACCTTAGCCAAAATGGATGCCGCCCCTATGGTGTATGACACTGCGTCTCCCTTAATGATAGGTACCACATTGACCTGAGGCACGACCAATTTAACTGCATCCACAAGGGCAGTCCTAGGGGCCACCTGCAGGATGGAATCTGTCATACCCTGCTTGGTTGCTTCCAATATGTTAATGGTGTCGATGACGTCGTGTTGTACCAGTTGAATTGAATATGCCTCTGCGTGAGAAATTATGACATCATACAGAGCATCTCTGACAGACTCCGTGACCTTTTTGGAGTCATTTATCCTGTTGAGCATGGGGTCAATATCTGCCAAACAGCCTGCTGCCCCTGCCTCTATTATTTCCCTCGGGAAAACCACCGATGCTGTGCTGACAGGTCCCGCCAATGGGCCGCGACCTGCCTCGTCCGTGCCACTGACCGGACCTAAATCTATGTACTGTAACTCGTATTGAAATCTGATAGGATCAATCGGCTTTGCTGCGCGCATGTTTCCCCCTGGCTAATTGCTCCATGCGGAGCTCCTCTGCCTTGGCCGCAAAGATCTCCACATCCTCTACTCTATCCACGGTAATCCTGCCCATCCTGCCCTCTCTAAAGTCATGGAGAATGACAGAAGCGGCCTTCTCATAATCAATGGCTCCACCTGACATCCTGCATCCGCGCTTCATGCCTATGGTCTCCAACAAATCCAGAGGTGCCATGTTGACAGAATCCTGTATGCCGTACCTGTTGGAAATGCACTCGGGGTATCTGTCCTGCAGGAACTTGATAAACTCTATAGAAAGTTCTGCTACATCCAGAATGTCCTCTTTGATTGCTCCGGTAAAAGCCAGTCGAACGCCAATATCCGGAATCTCGAACTTAGGCCAAAGGACACCTGGTGTGTCCAGGAGCTGTATATTGCCCACATCTATCCACTGCTTACCCCTGGTGACGCCTGGCTTGTCCCCCGTAAAGGCTGCAGCCCTACCTGCCAATGAGTTGATCAAGGTGGACTTACCAACATTGGGGATACCCACAATCATCGCTCTCACAGGCTGAGGCTTGCGTCCCTTATCCTTCTGGGCCTGGATCTTATCACTCATTATGGAATATGCAGAATTGGCAACCTGTAGTGCCTGCTTACGCTCCTTGGCATTAATAAACAGGCAGGGGATATTCTTTGCCTTAAAATACTCCTGCCATGTTGCTGTTATGGCTGGGTCTGCCATATCGCTGCGGTTAAAAACCATAAGGCGGCGCTTGTCACCCAGCATCCTGTCAAACTCAGGGTTATCCCCGGACAGAGGCACACGGGCATCCATGACCTCAATAACCATATCCACCAGGGATAAGTTCTCTAATATTAACCTCTTAGCCTTGGCCATATGGCCCGGGAACCATTGAATCTGCATAATTATTGAATCTTGCCCATGCTGTCCATGGGGCCTACTCTAAAGAAAACCTTACCCTTAATGTCTGACACCTTGACACAGCCAAAGCTGCGGCTGTCGATGCTGACCATTCTGTTATCGCCCATTACAAACACATGTCCCTCGGGAACGACAATAGTATCACCTGCAGCGCCTGCCATTGTGATAAGTCCCTCCCTGAGATAATCCTCCTCAAGCAGTTCTCCATTAAGGTATACCTTGCCTCCATCAAAGGAAATGGTGTCTCCCTCAATAGCAACGATGCGCTTGATATAGTTGACCTCTCCAGGGTTAACAACGGGCAATGCGTCAATCCACATGCCGTACTTGCCATGCTCCTGAATGTAAACTACGATATCTCCTCTATCTGGCTCATCCACAATGTAGGCCATCCTGTTGATCAAGACCTTATCTCCATCATGGCACGTGGGATACATGGAGGAATGATCCACCTGTATTGTCATAATGCCAAATCTCCTGATGAGGCCACCAATAACCAGGGCCAACAGAATAACTGCTATCCAGGACACAATCTCCTTAACAACGTCCTTAGTTTTAGAAGGCTTGGCCTCCTCGCTTGCAGTCTCCTCTGCCACATCTGCCTCAACTACGTTCTCTACAGTCTCACAGGGCTCTGTAGGCTGTACCTCAGGCTGATTAGAATTCTCAAAATTTTCTGTCATGTTAATCTCGTTATCCATATCTTTATTATAGCTCAAAATCCTGAATTCAAAAAGAGTCTACAAAATAAAGAGCGTCTCCTCCAAATTTGCTGATGTTATTATTATAACTAAAAACAATACCGACATAGAACTCTATGTCGGTATTTGTCTCTCGATAATTGTTTGTGTCCGAAATTGTCGGACGGTCGATTAAAGCTTCTCCTTAATCTTAGCAGCCTTACCAGATCTGCCGCGCAGGTAGTAGAGCTTAGCTCTGCGAACCTTACCTCTGCGAACAACCTTGATAGACTCAATACGGGGGGAGTTAACGGGGAAAACTCTCTCTACGCCAACGCCGCTAGCAATACGTCTAACTGTGATTGTCTCGTTGATGCCGCTGCCCTTGTGTGCAATGAGAACGCCCTCATATGCCTGAAGTCTCTCACGGTTGCCCTCAACGATCTTGCACATAATGTGCAGTGTGTCACCGATGCTGAATGCTGGGATATCTGATCTCAGCTGCTCGGCCTCAATTGCCTTAATGTAATCCATAAATCCTCCTGAAATCGTGAGCGTTCATACCCGTCAAATACGGCAGCGGAGCGCTGAAATTAATTTCGTCCGCACAAAAACAAGGCATTCTTGCGCAGAACAGGCCAATGTTACCACAAAGAACTGGAAGTTGCAAGTATGTTTTTAGCTAACAACTAAGAGTGAATAGTGAATAAAGTTGGTTAGTTATTAGTTAGCAAGCTATAAACTTGCCCACTTTGTTAACTCTTCACTTTTCACTCTTAACTATCCCACTTTCTTAACTCTTCTCTCTTAACTCTTATCTGAACTTTTCACTAAAACCTGGGTTCTTAGGGCAGAGCCCTAAGCCGTGCCCCCGGCGCTTGCGGGAGTAGCCGGCGACTTTTGGTTACTTTGGGTCGCTCCAAAGTGACAGCTTTTCACTATCCCACTTTCTTAACTCTTATCTCTTAACTCTTATCTGAACTTTTCACTCTTCACTCTTATCTCTTAACTAAAACAAAATTCCCGTCAAATCAAACTCTGGCACAAACTCTGTCCCCACTGATGATCGCTCCTGGTAGTACATCATATCAGTGCCATGCTCCTCCAGGTATCTTGCCACTTTAAGGTACTCAAACGTAGATATGGGTCTGTTTATTTCAGGAAACTCCGCAGCCCTTCCGAGAGGAGTATATTGGCTCATAATACTGAGCACCACATCGTTTCCGTAGGTGGAGGCTATGTAGTCAATCACATCCAGCGTATCTCCCTTGTCATGGGGTAGCACCAGGTGTCTCACTATGACGCCACTAGTCATTATTCCATCCTCGTCAAATCGCGGCTTACCAACCTGCCTATACATTTCAGCAATGGCAGCTGTAGCTACCTCAAAATAATCCTCCGCATCCGAATAGCGCTGTGCCAACTGGCTGCTGACATACTTCATGTCAGGCAAGTATATGTCGATCAATCCATCCAGACTCCTCAGCGTCTCCACCCTGTCATATCCACTGGTGTTGTACACCACTGGCAGGTGATTCGGCATACTCCTGTATATCCTTAGCGCCTCTCTGATGCCATGTGCATAGTGAGTTGGATTTACCAGGTTAATGTTGTGTGCTCCCTGATTCTGTAACTGACGGAATATATCCGCAAGTCTCTCTGGCGTAATTGGCGCGCCGTATCTCATGTGGCTAATGCTGTAATTTTGGCAGAAGACACAACTCAGTGAGCAACCAGAGAAAAACACTGTGCCACTGCCATGGGGCAACCCCTGTTCCTCTCTTTCTGCTCTCTCGTCCGGGTCCCCGCTTATAACAGGTTCCTCGTAGTAGTGCAGCGCTGCCCTTGCTGCATAAATAACAGAGGGCATTTTACAATAGCCCTCTCCTCCCTTAGGAGTCCTCAATGCGTGACACCTGCGTGGACACAAATCACATATAAAGCTGTCTTCCCTAGCTGCCATATCTTACGTCCAGCTCCTCGCCCATTATCATCCTGATCTCTCCCAGACTCTTTTGCAGCTTGTCCTTAAGTGTCTGGTTTGCATACGGGTAATCACCTAGATCCCCTGACTCATATGCGTCCAGGCACTTGTACATATCTATCAGCTGATATCTGGGGTATTTGCCGCTCCAATTGCCATTGTCATAGGCATCATACATGTATACCGGAGTGTACGTAACCTCCTCAATCACTGCACGAGAGCCAGGCTGTTTGGACATCTTGATATTCAAAATCGCTGTTTCGTATGTGTAGTCATAGTCCATCGTTGACAGAAAATTTCCCAAACAGTAGCACAAAAATCCTGTACCCTTAGTTCCATCCGGATACGTAACCTCTCTATACTCCATAGGCTGAGGCACGTGGGCATGTCCACCTAACACCAATGTAACACCATGATCGAACAGATAATCTGCTACCTGCTTTTGCCTGTTGTTCCCCGCAATATCGTATTCGTCGCCCCAGTGCATATAGAATGCAATAAGGTCCGCGTTCTTTTCCTGGGCCTTGGCAATACAGTAGTCTATCCTGCTGTAATCTGGCTTGATACCCTCTCTGTTCCAGTCTAGTGTGAAATAGTTGACAGCATAGCCCTCTGCTACCTTGCCCCAGTTTGTGTTGTAGGTCATGGCCACTACTGCCACAGAAATGCCCCCAACATCCACCACCGTGACAGGGTCATCATAATCAGCCTGACTGGTAAATGTTCCGCTGTGCTCAATTCCTGCCTTGTCCAGCACCTCTATGGTACGAGCTAACCCCTTGTAGCCCGAATCCACTGCGTGATTGCTGGCGGTGCTGAGAAAATCTATGCCTGCGTCTCTGAAATTGTATGCCAATTCGTCTGGAGAAATAAAGTCAGGGTATCCCGAGTAATTACCTGTGCCATCAAAAGTGGTTTCTAAACAGGCCATGGCATAGTCTGCCTCGCTCAGGAGCGGCACAACGTCCTCAAGTATGTATGAAAAGTCATATTTTGATGTGGCGCTATTGTAGGACTGATCATATAGTCCCATGTGCATGACGATATCTCCTGCCACGGCAAGATTAGCCTTAATCACAGGAATTGGAGTAATTGTGGGGGTCGGTTCAGGTGTGGGCTCCTCCGTAGGCATGGGAGTTGCTGTCGGCCACAATCCAGGCGTTGCCCCAGGGGTAGGTGTGCCACTTTGCCCCATCAGGGATGGAGTAGGTGTAGAAAAACTGTCTCCCGTATTCTGCTGCTCCCAGGTGAACCCAAAATACGCAGAAATCCCCAGGCATGCCAGTATGAACACCACAAACAACCGCCTGAGGACCTTCATATTAACCTCTATTGAAATACAATCTCACCAAAATCACAGGGTCTGTGGAAATCGGGAGTCTCAGATGTAACTATGTGCCAGCTACCATAATGTGGCAATTCTGTGTCGTCGCCACACTTGTAGAAGTTGCAACGCATTACATGACCTGGTGTAGGAGCAAAATCGCGAAAAATACCTGTCAGCCATGTAAATGGGATGACGTAACTGACAGACCACTTGTCTGTCTGAACTTTGCTCTTAATATCAAAGCCGATGCCTCCAGGTCTCTTGGGCTGGATTCTCTCGTGTCTGCCCTCGCCTAATCCCAACAACAGTGTTCCCTTGGAATTCATCTCAAAATTGAGATATCTCTGGTCATTTTCTGGATCCGGCTGCACAAAAAACTCTACGCAACTATCCTTATATACAGGCTCATTGGCTACTGTATAAATACTGCGCGGCATGCTCTCCTCTACTTCAAAGCGAATGCGCATAGCCTCATCATCGTAGCACATCTGCACTACAACCTTGGGACTGTATCCGTTGTCCATCCACATATAATTGGAAATATTAGTCTTTTCTGCCTTTTCCCAGTAGAACTTTTTGGTGCAGTCCAGCTTATTTATCCTGTACATAGCCCCTCCTATTCAACCCAGCAAGCATCATACCATGTGTCCCACAGATATGTTACAAAGGCCGCAATATTGTCTGTGCCATTGGGGTTGGCTCCCACTGACACAGAAACAATGTACTCACTGTTATCTCCTGCTGTATTGGTAAACAGGTCAGCGCCATACAAGTTAAACCCGTATATTCTCTCGCGTCCGTCGTTGTCCTCCAGGATCAGGGCCGCATCTGCCTCCTTGGCAACTCTGACCTGCTCCTCTGTCAAATACTCGTCCAGAGGGATTAATATGCCGTACCTGACCAGATACTTGTACTGCTCATAGTCGGTGACGACAACATCCACCTGCTTAGTAGCCAGCATTGCGTTAAACTGTGATCTGCTCTCTGTATTGTCTGCGATAAGGTCTGAAACCAGGCAAACCCTGATGTCCACATGCATAGAATCATTGGTAGCCTTGTTGTATCCCTTTTCCAAATCGTTGTGCATGGTCTGATCCTCTACAAATGCTCCGTAGAACACCAGGTGCAAGTCGACCTCCTCCTTGCTGGCTATGGAGACGATACCCCATATGAGGAAAATGATCATAAAGGCTGAAATAAGGATAATGTTCTTATTGTAATACCAGAAATTCTTGGCCTTTTCTTTGGCAATATATGCATTGCGCTCATCCTCATCCTCGATCATATCCGCCAGTGTGCGGGTGTCGATATTCATGATGCAGTTGTATGCCTCCTGAATCTCTGCAAAGCTAACAGGAGCATCCATACCCTCTGGCACGTATGCATCCTCCTGGTTGCGACATCTCTTGGCCAAAATGCCAAATCTATGATTAATCTCCTGCTCTGTAGCATCTGCAGGCAAACCAAAAATCTTAAATGCTAACTCTCTATCCATAATAGTCTCTCCTGGATCTCCTTGAGTGATGTACCTTTGATTATGTCATGATTGGTTAGTTTTCGCAAGAGCGCGACGCGCTGATGAGGCGCTGCTAGTCTCGCCTAATTCCACGTCTTCCACACGTCTGGCGCATACCCAATGGTGGCCTGTTTGCCGTTGCGCACCACAGGAGTCCTGATGAGCTGTTGATTCTCCAGCAACTTGTCCTCCTGTTCCGACGGGGCAATATATGTAACCAATGCCAGAGCATCCCTGTCCTTGCAATCCTGGTTGATTACGGCCTGCAATCCGCCAACTGCCTGGCAAACGCTGCGGAGCTCCCCCTTGCTCATACCCTTGTCGCTCATCTCAATATACTGCACACGAATGCCCCGCTCCTTAAAATAGCGTTGTGCCTTCTTGGTGTCATTGCACTTTTTGGTGCCAAAAATCTGTATGTTCAATGGGTCGTCCTCCTGTGGGATTTGCATATTAGGAAATAAAAAGCTATTTACAGACTGAACACCAAATCGTGGTAGCCCACCGTCCTGCTATCCCAGCGGTCATGTTCTCCGTCGCAATTAGGGTAGTTGTCTATCCATTCTACTATTGCAAAGCTGATGGTAATGGTTTTGCCCTCCACCTTGCAGCGCACCTCCTGATACACCTGTTTGCCTTCCTCCTCGGCAGGCACATTTCCGGAGGCAATGAGCTCATTCTCCATGTTGTACAGATCTACATGGCCCTTGGCCTCTATAACGGCCACAACACCTTCCTTTTCAAACAGGATGGCTGTCTCCGAAACATACCCATTAGCTATTTGAAAGCTATTCTTGCCACTGTCCTTTTCGCTGTTAAATACGATGTCGATCTCTCTTTCCATTGCATCGCACCTCCTCTAGTAATTATCATATACCATCTTATATTTTGTCACAACAACAAAAAAGGCCTGCATACGCACTTGTATGCAGACCCATTTATTTTGCGATTAATACAACTTTGCTCCGGCAGGAATGTGCTCGTCAACCATCATATAAATGTCTCGCGCAACAACGTTCCTCTCAATCTTGTAACGTGATGATAATGGGTTCCGTCGCCTCCCAGCCATGGGTATAGGTGGGGCAAATCCATATATGGTCATAGTGATAGTCTTTCAGAGATAGCCACTCATACCAACAATTGCCCTCGTGCTCGTTGCAAGACTTGACGGCCCATGGGGCATTGCAACGCGTTCCGGCTGCATCGTAATATACTCCGCTCAGCATAATAGGCTGTCTCTCATCCCAATCCCAGCGAACATGGAACATAGCTGGACTCATAGCATTCTCTTCATCCGCCTGTACCCATGTAACTCCATTTGGAAGGGCATTCGTCGCTCCTGTTTCCAGGTCAATCCGAATCTTCTCCATATCCTTCCTGAGCCACCGAGCTCCGGTAATGACAAGTTTCATCTGCTCTGCCTCATAGAAATAAAGGCTGTCTGCTCGGAAAGAAGTCATGCCTTTACTATCCGTTGTTCCCGCAGCGGTAACGCCACCTGCAGAAGGTTCAAAGCGACCCTTCTCTGTTTCTATATAGAAATCCAGATTATTCAACCAACAAGTATTTCCCTCCTTATCCACAACATTTAGACGCAGGTGGGTGGGATATACTTGAATTTCAGTGACAGTGATACTCTGCCCATCCAAATCCAGTGTCTGATGGACAGGATACATCTTAGCCTCGGCAATTTTCTTGGCATCAAATTCAAGCGAGAAGGTAAATTCTGCAATAGGAAGATTATCATCACCTGCCACCACTTGATTGTCGACATAGGCATAAATTACTAGCTGAAGGTTGTTAGGCACCTCTTCTTCAAGGTAGTCCAATATGATGAGTCGCAGCTCTTCATTTGGCACATCGTTAATGGGTGTAGTCCATACACAAGGTTCTTCTCCTGTACCGTCCTTATTCAGAACCTTTGGCGACGCATACATATTCCTGTATTCTTCTGACTCCAAGCGGTAAAAGATATTTACCTGCTTTTGATCCACGATAACATATTCAACTTTCGCGGTCACTCCGCCGTCTTTCTGAGTCAGATTTATATGCTGTACATAGTCATTCTCAACGGCATTTGACAAGGATTTAGAGAATGTTACTGCCTCTGCCAGTTGGCGCAAAACAGGCACCTTGGCGCAAGCCTGCGCAACCAGTGTGGAGAAATTAACCAGCAACACAAACAGTGCAAAGCAAGCTACAAGACCTGACAAGGGGCGGTATATAAGCACAGCTTTGTTCCTTCTGCTTCTGGCTTTTTGGATGGACGCACGCAGATCAGGGGTATTGCCTTCTAGTTCCTTCATTAGTTCCAAATATTCTTCGTTACGCTTCATGCGCGATCCTCCTCTCTTCAAGCTCTAACCGTAACAATTGCAATGCTTTCCGTTGTCTGGATGCCACGGTTCCCTGGGGGATTCTCAGCATTTCTGCTGTTTCAGCCAGCGTAAATCCAGAGAAATACCTTAGAATAATCACGTCTCTAAGTTCTTGGGGGAGTCTACGAATCGCCTCCTTCAATGGCAGATGATCCAATTCCTCAGCTGTAGTTTCTGGAAGTTCGTCAATTGGATATAGCCGTTTCTGTCGGCGCAGCTCATTGTGGCATTCATTAATCAGAATGCGGGTGATCCAGGTATCAAAATAGGTTTTTTCACGAAGTTTGTTCCTGGCGCACCAGGCCTTGTAAATCGCTTCATCCAGCACATCCATGGCTATCGAGTGGTTGCCCATATACAACATGGCGGTTTTGTATAGCTTTTGCTTCACTGCATCGATGTGCTGTGTAAATACCTCATTTGTCATTACCCTTCCACCTCCTTTCACCTATTAGACAGCTTTCGCCTGTGTTTTTATCATAGCCACGAAAATTTTTTGAGTTTCCAACAAAAAAGGCCTGCATACGCACTTGTATGCAGACCCATTTGTTTTGCGATTAATATAACTTTGCTCCGGCTGGGATGTGCTCGTCAACCATCAGCAGGTGGAGTTTTTCTTCTCCCTCCTCACTGTGTATAGCAGACAGCAGCATGCCGCAGGACTCGATGCCCATCATCGCCCTGGGAGGCAGGTTGGTGATGGCAATCAATGTCTTGCCGATCAGCTCCTCTGGCTCATAGTAGGCATGAATGCCGCTAAGTATTGTGCGGTCTGTGCCGGTTCCATCGTCCAGTGTGAACTGCAGCAGCTTCTTGGACTTCTTAACTGCCTCACAGGCCTTGACCTTAACAGCGCGGAAGTCGCTCTTGGAGAATGTCTCAAAGTCAACACAATCCTGGAACAAGGGCTCAATCTCTACCTTGGAGAAGTCGATAATCTCAGGCTTTGTCTCCTCCACAGTCTCAACAACAGCCTTAGGTGCTGCGCTCTCGCCCTTAGGCATATCCAAAGGCTTCATTGTGGGGAACAACAAAACGTCCCTGATGCTGTATGAGTCTGTGAGGAACATAACCAGTCTGTCTACTCCCAGTCCCATACCGCCTGTTGGAGGCATACCAACCTCCATGGCGTTGATGAAGTCGTCGTCCATCATGTTGGCCTCCTCATCGCCTGCCTCACGCCTGCGAACCTGGTCCATAAAGCGTTCCTTCTGGTCGATGGGGTCGTTAAGCTCAGAATATGCATTGCACAGCTCACGGCCAAATACAAAGCCCTCAAAGCGCTCTGTCAGGTCGGGCCTTTCGTTGCTACGCTTAGTAAGAGGTGAAACCTCAACAGGGTAGTCACACAGGAATGTGGGAGCAATAAGCTTGTCCTCAACATATGCCTCAAAGAATGCTACCAGAATCTCTCCCCTGGTCATGCCCTCCTTGTATGTAGGCAAATCCTTGGCCTTGGCAACAGCATCGGCCTCCTCGTTGGTGTGAATTGTGGAGAAATCAACGCCTGTGTACTCCAAAACAGCCTCTTCCATTGTGAGCCTGCGCCATGGAGGCTTAAAGTCGATCTCTGTACCCTGGTAGATTACCTTAGTTGTGCCAAGAACGTTCTGTGCAATGGATGCCACCAGGTTCTCTGTCAGCTCCATCATACCCTTGTAGTCGGTATATGCCTGGTAGAGCTCAATGGATGTAAACTCAGGGTTGTGCTTAATGTCCATGCCCTCGTTACGGAAGATACGGCCAATCTCGTACACTCTATCCATACCACCTACGATAAGTCTCTTAAGGTACAGCTCTGTTGCTATACGCATGTACATATCGATATCCAGTGTGTTGTGATGTGTGATGAAAGGTCTGGCAGATGCACCGCCGGGGATGGTGTTAAGAACTGGTGTCTCAACCTCGATAAATCCTCTGTCATCCAGGAATCTGCGCATCTCTGTAATAACACGGCTACGTGTGATAAATGTCTTCTTTACCTCGGGATTTACGATAAGGTCAACATATCTCTGTCTGTATCTGAGGTCGTTGTCCTTAAGTCCATGCCACTTCTCTGGCAGGGGCTGCAAAGACTTGCAAAGCAATGTAACCTCTGTGGTGTGGATGGAAATCTCTCCTGTACGTGTCTTGAACACCTTACCTACTACACCTACGATATCGCCAATATCAGTTTTCTTAAAGTCGTCGTATGCATCCTTTTCCATATCGTTGATGCTGACGTACAGCTGAATGCGGCCCTGTGTGTCCTGAATGTTGGCAAAAGAAGCCTTGCCCATGATTCTCTTGGACATGATACGACCAGCCATGCGAACCTCTTTGTCCTCATACTCCTCGTAAGCGGACTTAATATCCTGGCTGTATGCTGTGATGTCATAGGACATTACCTTAAAAGGATCCTTGCCTGCATCCTGCAGATCCTTAAGCTTTTGTCTGCGCACTCTGAGAATCTCATTAAGCTCCTCAGCTGTCTGCTGAACTGTGTCTTCTACGGGAACATTTGCTCTAATATCTTCGCTCATTAAAATTTCTCCCACTCTTATACTGAGTATGGCGGTAGTCCGGAGACTCCGCCAACTTATCTAGTCTGAATTTGTTATGTGATGTTTATCTGGTGATGTTGAGAATCTTAAAAATAACCTTGCCACCGGGAGTCTCTACCTCCACGACATCGCCAACCTTTTTGCCCATGAGAGCTGCACCCACAGGGGACTCCATGGAAATGTTGTTATCTCCTGTCTCCTCAGAGCCAACAACCTTGTAGGTAATCTCCTCCTCGAACTCCTGGTCATATACAGTAACAAAAGAGTTCATGCCAACCTCATCATCCGGGAAATCCTCCTCAGTGATAATCTCTACGTTACGCAAAATGGACTCAATCTCCAAAATACGTCCCTCAACATGGGACTGTTCATTTTTGGCATCTTCGTACTCAGAATTTTCAGACAAGTCACCAAAAGATCTGGCTACCTCAATACGCTCAGCCATCTCTCTGCGCTTAGGACCCTTAAGGAACTCCAGCTCCTTCTCTAAGAGCTCTACGCCTTTAGTTGTCATTTTCTTAGCTTTCATAGCACTCATGTAACACCTCCATGCAGTGGGAACCTATCTCCCCACAATGGTTGCTTATTATAGTATAAGTGTTTGTTCTCGTCAACAACGGAAGCAGAACGCCCCATGCTACTCCTGAACTTCGTTTCTGGCGCCCATCAGGATCTCGTCCCCTGGACGGACAGTCAGCTTTCGTCCCATGTACAGCCTACATGCCTCCAACATCTCAAGAGAAGGCTGGAACAAAACCAGTGTCCTGCGGCCATTGTATGATCCGATAAAATAGTAGATGTCCTCTGCCTGAATATCTGATACTGCCTCAATCTTAACAGGAATACTATCCCACTTAGCCATAGAATCACCGGGATAAAAGGGAGCCATCTCCTCTATGTTGGTCAGGTTGCCGCTGTATACACGGACTCGTTTCTTCTGTCCACGAATACTATCTATATCTATATCACCCATTGTGATGGCATATTCGTACTCAAGATAAATCATTTTGATGGCGTAGTACATCAGGTAGCCTACAACCACCACAAGAGCTGCTCCCAGGGCTATCATCCTGGCAGGCAATATCTTAAGCAGGGCAAAAATCACCAGTGTAGCTGCCACGGGCACACAGCACAACATGGCGTAGTCCTTATTATCCTTGCGTCGTACAACAAGCTTCTCAATATATGGTGAAAGGTTCATAGTATCCTCCTGATGCATATTAGTCCTATTATAACCAAATGTGTTAAAACTTTCTACTAAATAAAAAAGGCGATCTGCTAATCGCAAACCGCCCATTAATCAACAGATTATTTAATTATCTAACAGAAAGATCTGCTGCCTTGCCCTCGGAACCAAGAACGTTCTTAATCTTGTGAGTAACAACATCCTTAACATTAGCACGGCCAACCTTGATGTAATCTCTGGGGTCGAACTTTGCAGGATCTGCGCAGAATACTGAGCGGATACCAGCTGTCATACCAAGTCTGAGGTCGGAGTCAATGTTGATCTTACATACAGCATTGCGTGCTGCCTGACGAAGCTGATCCTCGGGAACACCGATAGCGTCTGCCAGCTTGCCGCCGTTCTCGTTAATAATCTTAACGTACTCCTGAGGTACGGAAGAAGCACCGTGAAGAACGATTGGGAATGCAGGAAGTCTCTTAGCGATCTCATCAAGGATATCGAAACGAAGCTGGGGCTTTGTGCCGGGCTTGAACTTAAATGCACCGTGAGATGTACCAATAGCGATAGCAAGGGAGTCAACGCCTGTGCTCTTAACGAACTCCTCTACCTGCTCGGGGTTGGTGTAGCTGGAATCCTCTGCGCTAACGCAAACGTCATCCTCAACGCCAGCAAGAGTACCAAGCTCTGCCTCTACTACAACGCCGTGATCGTGAGCGTACTCAACAACAGCCTTAGTAATAGCAATATTCTCCTCGAAAGGCTTGGAAGAAGCGTCGATCATAACAGATGTGAAACCGCCCTTAATGCAGGATACGCAGGTCTCATAGTCTGGGCCATGATCAAGGTGAAGTGCAACTGGAAGATCAGGATAAATCTCTGTAGCAGCCAGAACCAAGTGACGAAGGTACTCAGGCTTAGCATACTTACGTGCGCCAGCAGATGCCTGCAAAATAACAGGTGAGTTAAGCTCTGCAGCTGCCTCGGTAATGCCCTGAACGATCTCCATGTTGTTTACATTGAAAGCACCAATAGCGTAACCGCCCTCATATGCCTTCTGAAACATTTCCTTAGTAGTAATAAGTGACATATATCTCTATCTCCTATCATAGACTCTCTGGTGATGCAGTACGCATTACCACGTGACATTTTACAATAGGTGGCATAAATTGTCTACTAATATTTGCAATAAAAAACACAACAAAAGCCCGACTCCAAAGAATCGGGCTAAATCACTATTTTGCTGTTGTTATTTGAACTGTGGTTCCACTGGATCCTGATGCATTAGATATGCTGTAATCGTCGAATCTAGTGCAGCTACTTGCAATTGTCAGATCGTCTATCCATATCTCAT
>JAZNEA010000024.1:0-23569 GCA_045588325.1 Clostridia bacterium | reverse complement strand
ATCCTCAAAGTTGGAGTTGATTACAGTCATAAGGTATTCCTTAACAGACTCTGGTGGATATCCCTCTGTTCTGTAATAATCCAGAGATGCCTCCGGATCCTTGCGCTTGGACAGCTTGCGCTTTTTGTCGCCGTCCACCTTCATCATATGTGAGGTGTGGGCAAACTTTGGCATCCTGAATCCCAACGCACCAAACAGCTGAATATGCCAGTTGAGAGTGGACAACCACTCCTCGCCTCTTACTACCACAGATGTGCGCATCAAATGGTCATCCACCACGTGGGCAAAGTGATATGTGGGTATGCCGTCGGACTTTAACAATACAAAGTCCTGGTTGTTCTCGGGAACGGTAATCTTGCCCTTGATCTGGTCATCGATGCTGACCGTCTTGTCCGGATCCCCTGTAGAACGGAAGCGCACCACAAATGGTCTGCCCTCCTTGATAAGCTGCTCTACAGTGTCCACATCCATATCTCTGTGAACTGCGTATTCGCCATAATATCCTGGGTTCTCGTGTCTCTGCTCCTGCAGTGTGCGCATATTCTCCAGATCCTGCTCTGTGCAGAAACAGGGGTATGCCTTGCCCTCCAGAACCAGCTTCTTAGCAAATGCCTGATATATGGGGGCTCTCTGCCTCTGATAGTAGGGGCCATATTCGCCAATCTCGCCATCTGAGGTAACGCCCTCGTCTATGTTGAGGCCATACTGCCCAAAAACTCTGGTGATGAGCTCCACTGCCCCAGGGACCTGCCTCTTAAGGTCAGTATCCTCTATACGCAGGATAAATTTGCCTCCACTCTGATGGGCCAGTCTCTCGTCAACAATAGCGCCAAACAAGTTGCCCAAGTGCATAAAGCCTGTGGGACTGGGTGCCATACGTGTAATCTTGGCCCCCTCGGGCAGATTGCGGGGAGGGAACTGTGCCTCATACTCCTCTGGTGTCTTTAATTCCTGCGGAAACATAAGTGCCGCTAAACGCTGATAGTCCATGTCTTTCTCCAATATTTTGATTATTCTTGTACCAATGTGTATGTCCTGACGTAATCCACCAGGAATGGCGCTGGCATGTCCTCCTGACTGGGCAAGCCGGTCCAGCTACCTGTCTCTACCGTAACCTTGAGGTAAAGTGGCACCTGGCATATGCCTCCGGGGATATCATCCTCAGTAAGTGTCCAGGCCTCCTCGCCGTCCACGTAGAAAACGTATTTGTCGGGGGTCCAGAGCAGGGAAAAGGTGTGGTACCCCTGGTAAATATCCTCCGAATATGTGGTCGTAGACTTGCTATATATGCTGTGGCCTCCTGACCAGGAGTCATCATCATAATGAATGGCATGTCCAACCTTGTCCTGTCCATAGTAGGCGGACTCAAAGATATCGATCTCCGTGCCATCCTCGCCTGAACCATTGGCATTGGATACGCCTGTGCTATATAGCCAGAATGCGCACCAGAACCCTGGCACCTGATTGAGCTGGCATCTTATTTCAAAGTATCCGTACTGTTGTTTATATGTGTTTATAGTCCTGATAGCTCCTGACTTATAAACTCCATCCACATAGTTCATGTTGAGGCATAGCTTGCCGTCGGAAACGGAGACCTGCTTGTGATCCCACACGTTGCCCAGGTCCTGTCTCTCCCATGCGGGGCAATAATTCCAGAGGGCCTCATTTAACCTGTCCCCGTTGAACTCGTCGCAAAATGCCAACTGGCATTGGTATCCATCCACGGTGATGAACTCCTGTGGGCCTGGCTCAGGTGTAGCTGTAGGCTCTGCAGTAGGCGTGGCTGTAGGTGTGGACACAAGAGTGCCTGTGGTCTCCTCTGCACCATTGTCTGTGCATGAGGAAAGAGGCAGGGAAAATACCAACAACAAAACTACCAACAATACCAGTCTCTTGCCTTGTGTCATAACATAACCTCTCAAAGGTAAAACAAGCGGCCTTAGGTATACAGACCGCTTGATACTATATTACTTAATATCTGGCAGGCTGGCTGCTGCAACAGACTGTCCAACTCTCCTGGAGCTCTCATCCGGAATGTGCAACTGAATCTGGTTGAGCTCAGGGAACTCTGTCTTGAGCACCTTGTCTGCCTCCTCCAGGATCAACACACCTCCGTTGCCGGATGTAACTCTGCCCATGATAAGGACGTGCTTGATACCATAGAACATGGCATAGTAGGCAATTGCGTAACCAAAGTAAACTCCGATGGTTCTGTAGATCTGCTCTGCCCTGTTGTCTCCCTCTGCCATCAGTCCCTGGACAACCTTGAGCTTCTCCGCAGGAGAAAGTGTCTCGTCCAGCTCAATTCCTGCAAGTGGGGCCAGTTTAATGACTGCATCCTGGGAGAAGTACTTAACTCCACATCCGTAGTCGCCTGACCACTCGTCCACCATGGACTCGGGGTTAAAATCTACAGGGATGAATGCAAACTCGTTGAGCCATCCTGTGATGTTACCCTGATTATCAACATAGCCTGCGGCCTCAGATGTTCCCATGGCAATGCCGAGAACCTGATCATCCTCAAGGTCCATAGCACCTGCCAGTGCTGTAACGTCACCATCATTGGCAACCTCCAACGGCACATCGGGACCAAACTCCCTGGCAATGTCTATATACATGTTCTTAACTCTGCTCTCAAACTCCTCTGGGGAAACCTTGATAAACAGGGATGCAACCATGATCTTGTTGTCAATGTATACGCCAGCAGAGGAAACTCCGATGCCATCAACTCTGGGCATATGCTCTGCAGCTCTCTTCATGGAGTCCATGATGCCATCGTACTGGTACTGAGGATCTGCATTGAGCTTGGGGAACCAGACTACCTCCTCGGAATAAACGGCCTCGCCATCGATAACGGCAGAAACCTTACGGTCAGATCCGCCTGCGTCAAATCCAATACGGCAACCATTCAGGTGGCGACCTACTGGAGCTGCGCTCTCCTTGTCAACAGGGGCATCCTCAAGTGTTGCGTACTCAACCTGGAAAGGCTGCTCATAAACGCCACTCATAAAGTCGCGGTCAAAATCTCTGAGTCCTCCCACGCTGTATGCCTCGGCAATGTAATCTGCCATAACCTTGGAACCGGCAATAATAACCTTGTATCCGCCTCTGGCCCAGAGCAATGTCTTAACCAATCTCTCAACATATGCGGCATTCTCCTGGTCATGTCCTGTGCCGTCTGCGTAAATCTTGGTGGCAAAGGTGGACATGTTGCCCTTGTTGCGCTGGATGCCAATGACTATGTCCTGTCCCTGATCTCCAACTGCTGCCAGAAAATCTCTGACATATACGGACATTGGCTGAAAGCCCTTATCCAAATAGGTGTTGCACTTAAGCCTCATACTTAGTCTCTCCTCCGATAATTGTCTTGTAAATCCTGAAGTCTCCATCTGCAATGATGATATCAGCGTCCTTGCCTACCTCGATGGATCCCTTGGTGTCACCGTATCCAATTGCCTTGGCGGGGTTGATGGTTGCCAATCTGACTGTCTCTGGTATGGAGAGGTTGGTGTTCTGGTGGAAGTTCCTCACACCATCATTCATGCGGAGAACGCTGCCTGCAATGGTCCCGTCCTCAAGTCTACACTCAATGCCCTTAACGATGGTCTTCTGTCCACCCAGGGAGTACTCGCCATCGGCCATACCGCCTGCCCTTGTGCAGTCTGTGATGAGGATGAGGTTATCTCCCTTAAGGTTATATACCAACTGGAACAAATTCTTATTAACGTGGAATGTATCTGCAATAAGCTCTGTTGTAACAGGTGCTGTAAGAGCTGCACCGACAACGCCGGGTGCTCTGTGTGTCAATGCTGACTGAGCATTAAAGAGGTGAGTAACGTGACCTACGCCAGCCTCTACAGAAGCCATAGCCTCCTCGTAGGTGGCGTCTGTGTGACCCATGGATACGAGAACGTCTGTCTCTGCCTTAATGGCCTTGATTGTAGCAAAATCCGGATCCTTCTCAGGAGCCATGGTGATAATCCTGATAACATCGGCGTTATCCTTAATATAATCAATGTTGGCCTGCTGAATGCACTCTGCCTTCTGGGCGCCCTTCTTGTTAACGTTGATGAAAGGTCCCTCGGAGTGTGTGCCCAGTACCTGAGCGCCATTCCATGTCTTGCTCTTAGGCATAGCCTGCCTGATGCACTCAAAGGCAGTATCGATCTCCTGCTGAGATACTGTCATTGTAGTGGGCAACCATCCTGTAACACCGTTCTTCATGATGCCGTTGGACATAACCTCCAGGCCCTCTATGGTACCATCGGATGTATCCTCTCCCAGGTATCCGTGAATATGTACGTCGATAAATCCGGGCATTACATAGAGGCCTCCTGCATCAATAACCTCCAGGTCTGTGCGGCCGGCAATATCTCCCTCGTCAACGATCTCACGAATCTGAGAGTCGTAGATCAGCGCCTTGTTCTGCAAAATCTCATCATTTAATACAATCAGACAATTCTTAATACACTTCATAGTCAATATCTCCTGTATTCCCGGGACTGCCCCATAATATAAATCTTTGTCCTCACTATACCACAAACCATTAAATCCTAAAAGAGATTTCTCCAAAGACTTGAGCGCAAAATCCTCGAGAATATACCACTTTCGGCATTTGAAAAATCGTTATATAATGAGCCGGTACAGGAGGTACCAATATGGTTAATATCGGTGTTGACCTCGGTGGCACGAATATCGCTGCCGGCGTAGTTGATTTTAGCAACAGGATTATTTACAAGGCTTCTATCCCCACCAACGCAGCAGGTGGTCCGGATGGCATTACCAGGGATATTGCAGGGCTTATTATGCACCTGATTGAAAAGACTGGACTGACGGTGGATGACATCGCCACTGTTGGTGTGGCCGTCCCTGGCACAGCAGACCCTCTGGACGGCGAGGTTGTCTATACTGCAAATCTTCCATTCCTCCACTACGATATTGCTGACGAACTGCGCAAATACATCCCCCTTAACAACATTCTGACTGAGAACGACGCCAATGCTGCTGCACTGGCCGAGGCTATGGCTGGTTCAGCTAAGGGTACCAAGGATTCTATCACCATTACTCTGGGCACTGGCATCGGAGGCGGCATCATAATAGATGGCAAGATTCTTCACGGCTGCAACTACGCTGGAGGAGAGGTTGGACATATCGCAATTGCCGGTGGCACCAGACAGTGCTCCTGCGGCCGCAGAGGTTGTTGGGAGGCATACGCTTCTGCAACGGGTCTCATCGCCACTACTAAGGAATACATGAACAGCAACGTAGGTTCTGCTCTTTGGGACCTGGTGGACAGGGATTTATCCAATGTAGATGGTCGCACCCCGTGGTTAGGGGCAGACATGGGAGATCCTACCGCACTGGCCATTTTGGACGAGTATATTTATCAACTGGCAGATGGCATTATCTCCATGATTAATATCTTCCAGCCTCAGGTGCTGGCTATAGGTGGAGGCATCAGCGGACAGGGAGACCGATTGCTGGATCCCCTTAAGGACATCGTTGCCAAATATCAGTTTGCACGCCACTCCACTATTCAGACCAAGCTGTGTATTGCAGCCATGGGCAACGACGCAGGCATTGTGGGTGCAGCCGCCCTGGGAATGCAGAGTGCCGTCAAATAATATGGAAAACAAGACTCCGATTTTTTTCATACAGGCTCTGGAGGACTGGTATCAGTCGCATGACGAAAATGGCCGTCTGCGAATATGCGACATCGTCTCCACGTTGCACTATGTGCTGGGAGCTATCGCCGTAGGGCTATTTTTGATGTTCTTTATCATCATCCACTCCGTAATTCCCTCGGGTTCCATGATTGGCACCATCAACATTGGAGATCATGTCATTGGCAACAGATTAGCATACACATTTTCTGAGCCTCAACGTGGAGATATTATCATCTTTTATGCCCCGGACCAGGCCAATCCTGACTCCGAACTCATCTATATCAAGCGATTGATCGGACTGCCAGGCGAAACCATAGATATCACAGATGGGGTTATTACGGTCACCACTGCAGATGGCCAGGTTTTTGTGTTACAGGAGGATTACCTTGGCTCTGTTGATATGGGCAGCTATGGTTCCTTCTCCGTCCCCGAGGGTCATTATTTCTTCCTGGGTGACAACAGACAGAACTCCTACGACGCGCGCAAATGGCCCAACAGCTACGTGCCCCGGGAGGACATAATTGCCAAGGCCGTGGTCAAGATTTACAAGGGATTTGAGTTTTACTCGCCAGTGAATTACGGAGAACCTACCAATTGAATCGCATACAAAAAGGGGGTGCTCTCACACCCCCTTAAATTTTACTCTTCTCTAAAAGCAGGTCTCTATTACTTCTTTAAGCAGCAGTTCTTATACTTCTTGCCGGAGCCGCAGGGACAGGGATCGTTACGACCTACCTTGTCGCTGTGTGCAATTACATCGTTGCGATACTGAGCAACGATCTCAGCCCTCTTCTCTGCTGTAAGAATGTTGTCCCACTCCTTCATCTCATAGAGCCAGCTGGCCTTTGCAAGGTGCATGTTGTAGTACAGCTTCTCCAGGTCAATGTCCAATGTAATCTCAGACTCCTCAGTCAGGGAATCAAGATCGAGGGCTGTCTTAAGGCTGGTGTTGATGCCATCCAGGAATCCTGCGAAAACCACAGGCTCCATGTCAAACTGCTGTGCCAACTCGGACAGCTTGCCGCTATATACTACTGATGTGTCAGACAAAATCTTCTGGTAATTGTCAGCCTCTGCTGCAAAATAGTCGTTCCAGAACTCCTGGCCATGGCCAGCCTGCATAATACTCTCAACTGTCTGATTCCAAGATGCGTAAAGTCCCATAATATCCTCTCAAATTCTAAAATTTAGCCGCAGGAATCATACTCCCTACAGATAATATTGTCAATATTTGTGTCACTCTGTCACTGCGTCGGTGGTAGAATCCGTAGTCACGTCAGTTGTTACATCTGCTGTGGCATCCGTTGTGACGTCGGTGGTCTCCTCTGGCTGCCATACGCCCACATGAATATCCTTCATGTAGCCCTCGCGGTAGTAGCTCAAAATGAGATCTACTGCCATGCCGTGGTTGGCGGCCTCTCCCTGTATGTTTGTAATGGTCTGGAAATCGCCCTCCTGTCCCTGTCCTGCAGCGAACCAGTTAAATCTCTCAGTGGCAGCAATATCCCTGTTCATATCCTCTGTAAAGCTGTTGCGCACCGCGGTCCATGCTGCGTAATCCTTGTCATACAACACTTCCATACACATGGACAATCCCTGCATCAAACTAGAATAGTTGTAATAGGGGTCTGTGTGGTTCACTCCTGCCAGAAATGCCAGGAAACTACATGCCTCAGGATCTGTAAAGCCCATCTGTGCCGCAGAATAATAGTTAATAGTCGCAGGCAGCTGATAGTCGGACACATTCTTATTAATCAGAACCTCTCCGGTATATGGCTGATAACATCCATCCATGCCCTGCCAGTTCAGTGCCCAGGAGAAATTGGTAAACTTAGCCACTGACATCTTAAAGGTCAGATTGCCAAGAGCCATGCTGTCCTGGAATGTGAGATTACCAAAATAACGAATACCCTTGTTGAATCCGGTTGCTGCATTGGTGAGAAACGCATCTCTGTCCGTAATGTCCAGAACACCTGCGCCATCCTCGTCCAAATACTCGCGAACCTCGGCTGCCCTGTATACCAGGTTTTCGCACACAGAGACAAGCTCGTCAGTAGTGGCCTTTTGGACGGGCATATTCATAACCTGATCCAAAGGCTTTCGATAATCGTTGATCCCCTGGAAAACCTGTCCTACAAAGAACGATACTGCCACAAAGACACAGAGGCCTGATGCCAGTCCAATGACTGCATACCATTTGCGATATCCCTGCTTTTCTGTAAAAAGTCTATATATAGTCATCGCAAGAGCTACAACAAGCACAATAATAACGCCCCAGGTAAGCACATCAGATACTGAAAATGCCACCAGAGAGCTGGCAATATTGAGAGCCATGCGAATAACATAGTTGAGACCATCAGAATACAGGGACTCAACCTGGGCTGTATGCTTAGATGCCAGGTCCATCAAATATAAAGTAAGGGGGTACAGCAGGCATGTAAAAATCCTGTTGGTAACCTTTTGCCAATGAATGTATTTCCAGAAAAATCTCCACTGGCGGGCAAAACGTGGCTTAAAATCCTGCCACCAAACCTTAGTTCTGTCGGGCAACGTCTTGAAAAACTCCCTGGTCCTGTCAGGCAAGCTCTTAAAAAAGGCTCCCATTCGCTGTCCAAAGGAAGGTTTGGCCTCAACCAATGGCTCCTCTGGCTCCTCCTCCACAGAAACTGGCTCCAAGGGTTTCGTAATCTTAAGAGAAAACCCATCTACAACCTCCACTGGAGCGGTGTCCCTGGTGGTGGAATCGGGCACAACAAAATCCACCTGCTCCTTAGCCTCTGCAGGCTGAGCGGTGTCCTGTTGCTGTCTGGCCCTGGCACTACTCTCTATCAGGTCCAACAAGTTGTAGTCGGTGTTTCTGTCCTTCATTGACCGTCTCTCTCCCTCTTAAGCTGGTTTAACTCCTGAAGGAATTGGTCAATATTCTCAAAGGATCGGGTGACAGATACAAAACGAATATATGCCACCTCGTCTACATTCTTAATACTCTGCATAATAAACTTGCCGATGTCGTCGCTGCGGATCTCGTAACCGCCGCCAACCTTAGAATCATGGTACATCTTGTTATATACCATGTACTCAACATCGGACACGATGCGCTCCATCTGCTCATCAGAGATGTCGCGCTTATTAAAGGCCTTAATAAGACCTGAGCGAATCTTGTCGCGATTAAATGGCTGCTTGGAGCCATCTCTCTTGGTAATCTGAACCGGTGGCATCTCAACCTTCTCGTAGGTTGTGTATCGCTTGCCACAAGACAGGCATTCTCTGCGACGCCTGATACTCCTGCCATCATCGGCAGCTCTGGTCTCTATAACCTTATCATTCTCTACACCGCAAAATGGACAAAGCATCTGTTACCTCCCAATGATCTCTGCATAAACGCGTATGCAAATACCTATACACGGTGATATTTTAACACAACAAGAGCAATTGATAAAGACTACTTAGCTGTAATGTATCCTCTCTCTGTCAGCAACTCTGCCGTCAGAACAGCTCCACCGGCTGCTCCCCTCAGAGTATTGTGAGAAAGACATACAAACTTGTAATCAAACAGTGCATCTTCTCTCAGTCTGCCAACTGTAATACCCATACCACCATAAATATCCCTGTCCAATTTGGTCTGGGGACGATTGTCCTCCTCCATGTATGTCAAGAACTGTGCAGGAGCGTGGGGCAACTGTGCCTCCTGGGGAAGGGCCTTGTACTCTGCCCATGCCTTGAGAATCTGCTCCTTGGTGGGCTTATTCTTAAAGTTAACGGAAACTGCAGCCATATGTCCATCGCTGGCGGGAACTCTGAGGCACTGGGCGGAAATAACAGGAGTAGCAGCAGGAACGATCTTGCCATCCTCAACAGAACCCCAAATACGCAGTGGCTCCTGCTCGCTCTTTTCTTCTTCTCCACCAATGTAGGGGATTACGTTGTCCAGAATCTCTGGCCATGTCTCGAATGTCTTACCTGCGCCGGAGATGGCCTGATATGTGCATACTGCAACCTCTGTGGGCTCAAACTCCTTAAGTGCTGTCAGTGCAGGCACATAGCTCTGGATGGAGCAATTGGGCTTACATGCGATAAAGCCTCTCTTTGTGCCCAATCTCTTGCGCTGTGCCTCTATAACCTCTGCGTGCTGCCAGTTAATCTCAGGGATAATCATTGGAACGTCAGGTGTCCATCTGTTGGCAGAATTGTTGGAAACAACGGGAACCTCTGCCTTGGCATATGCCTCCTCCAATGCAACGATGGCCTTTTTGTCCATATCTACTGCGCAGAAGACAAAATCCACCTTAGCTGCAACTGCCTCTACATCCGCAGCATCCATAACAACCATATCTGCAACATCTGCAGGAATATCGGTCTTCATGGCCCACTTGTTCTCCATAAGGTCACCGTATCTCTTACCTGCAGATCTGCTGCTGGCTGCCAGTGCCTCAATAGTGAACATGGGGTGGTCTGACAACAGAGTGATAAATCTCTGTCCTACCATACCTGTTGCTCCGATAATACCTACTCTTAACTTTGTCATAAAATATCCTCTCATCTAGGGTCTGTGCCCTGTAATCTACTTAAATGTCCATCTGTGGCGAACATCTGTCCACGCACAACACACAAATTGTTGGCATTATAGCACCCAAAACTGTTAATTGCAAACCTTTTTCAGCGATAAGGCAGCATTACTATAGCCCTTTTCGCCTGTAATTTCACGTCCCACAAAATTCGGCAAAGTTATTTCCTGTTCCTCGCTATCTAGTTCGATCTCCGCGATGATTAACCCCTCATGGAAGTCGTGGAAAAAGTCCACCTCCCATGGAAGCCCATCAACCATGACCACGCGCCTGGTCTTGTGAATTATCCTGTCTCCACATAGTTCTGCAATCATAGCCTCTGCCTGGGCTGATGGGATTTCGAACTCATACTCACTCCTACCAAAGTGTCCCGGGGCAGGTTTGCCTTTAATCGTAATAAAACCTCTATCCCCCAGCACCCTGAAGCGTACTGTGCCCTGCGCCCCACTATACATATACCCCTGTTTGACAGAATGTTCCTCTCCCTCTGGCACCATACTGCCATCCGGCACCAAAAACCTGCGTTCTATTTCAGTATTCATATACACCTCTGCTCATCTGTAGTATGTGGCCACCAATTCCCGTAGGGCCTGCGTTAGTTCCTCGTCGTCAATCTGGGCCTCCAAACGGGATATGTTGGAGGTCATCTTCTTATTGCCATATCCTACCTCCTGCCCCATTAGCAGCTCCACCAGCCTGGCCACTCTGCCAAAGACGTCCCTCTGTGGGCCAGGGCTAAAGTCAATAATGGTGGTTGAAACCTCATCCTTGCCTCCGTACACCGCTCCGGGGAAAGCCCTTCGACTGTAGGGTTGAATATTTGTGAGCCAAGATTTGCCTGTTCTGTTGCGAATTATGCGGTCAACCTCATGAAATGCCTGTGGCAACAGCTCCTTGAACTCCGACATCTGATCCCAATTATTCGCAAAGAGGCATCGTCTGTGGGACAGGGCTGTCAATTGGCATATATCCTCGTAATCCAGGGGTTCATTATCATAAATGGCGAACAGGAATCGGCCTCCATCGAACATCTCCTGGACCCGCTCCTCCTGCCGCGATAAATCCCTGTAGAGGGCGTCCACAGTCAGGTATTCAGAATAATAATCCTCTATCCATCTGACCAGTTGTCTGGCCACTCCCGGAAATCTGGCGCCATAGTCTGACAGCAGCCTAAGCATCAGTTCTCCACCTAGATGAACACCTATCATCAACGTCTGATTAATAATCTCGTAGGCTAGGCATAGCAGGTACCCCTCATCGGCATTGAGGCTCTGTCCGCCCAGATATTCCCGGCGCCAATACAGGTAATACGCCCTCTGCTCCTCTGTCATATCTGCATATGTTGGTAGTTCGGCCTTAAATGGCACAAATATGGTCCTGTATGGCTCTATACCTAGAGACTGCATCGCATCCTCTATGAATCTGTCCAGTTTGGCTTTGGCTGTCTGGCGATCCAATACAGATGGTGTGCTATGACCTGTGCCTGATGTCTTGACCTTCTGATTACTGATGAGGGACCTCTGGAAGGCCTCCTCGTCGGGGTCTACATATACCTTAAATCCCTTGCTCATTCAGCCGCTCCTCCCCCATAGTTTTATGTAGAATTATAACCTATTAACTTTAGTTGCGAAAGTGTGATTAACGAGCTACGAATGAAATATATATAGTTAAAAGTTAAGAGGAAAGAGATGTCGCTCCGTGAGATGCTATTTAGGAGGCGCGCGGGGATTTCCTATCCCCTGGGTATAACTCCCAACTGTTATCTGCCAGTTTTAACCATTCGCCCTTAGCTCTTGGCTGGACTGTTCACTCTTCACTTTTCACTGAGCTTTTAATTAACATCCGGGGGTATGCACATTGAACTGGTGGCCAGGCATTTTGGCATGGGTTTTACGGTTGGCCAGCGACATGTGGTTGGGCAGATTGGATTTATTTCTTGTGCGTCTATTGTCCATCGGCGCCCACGAAATCTGCCATATTCTGGCAGGGCTCCTGTTAATTGGTAAACTACCTCGTGAGTTTTCCATCATGCCCTGGGGTTTTTTTCTCAAACTGGACATGGAATTCTCTCCACCCTGGAAAAGGATCGTTATCCTGATTGCAGGTCCCCTGTCCAATTTGCTCCTCTGGATATTTTTTACACTACATGGATGGGAGGAGTATGGTGAGATGAACCTTTCACTATGTCTGTTTAATCTACTGCCAGTATCCCCCTTGGACGGAGGACTCATCGCCGCGGCAACTGGTCTGCACAGCAGGCTGCCCGGAACACTGTCCCATTTGCAGGGAGCAATATCCGCTCTTTTCGGAGGTATTGTAATGCTATCTGGAGTGATCAATATTTCACGAGGATTGCGCTTTCTGATTCCCGTGCTGTGCGGCGCAGCCATATTAACACCTCACAAAGACAAAGGAGATATGATTCTGATGAGTATGAGTCAGCATATAAAGAAGCGAAAAAAGTTAAGGGAGAATTCTTTTTTAGAAATCCGTGCTGTGGCGGTAAATGAAAACACCACCATAGGAAAAATCGCAGAGCATATGCCCTGCGATAGGTATAACATATATTGTGTGATGATGGGAGACATGACCCCCTGCGGTTTCGTGGACGAGGGGCGATTGTTGGATGCAATGCTGTCCGGCCGTATGGACCATCCGGTGTCGGAGATTATAGGGCCTTTACCAGCTCTCTCCAGTCAAGGTCACCGCGCTCAAGTCCGTGGATCAGTATCTCTGCGGTAGCAACATTGGAAGCATAGGGAACGTCGTATATATCGCAGTGGATAAAGAGCTGTCCCTCCTCCTCATATGCGTTGGACCCAGGCAAAGTGTTGGTGAAATAAATCATCATATCAATCTCACCGCAGATGATCTTGGTATCCAGCTGTCGCATGCCGCCCAGCAATCCGGGAGACAATGACTCAACAGGCAACTTAGCATAATCGCGAATAGCATCTGCTGTGGAGCCTGTAGCATACAGTTTGTGTCCGGAAAGGACTCCAGAATATGCAAAGCAAAAGTCTGCCATTAACTCCTTCTTATTATCATGTGCTATGAGTGCGATGTTCATATCTACCTGCCTGATCTGAAAATGTACGGTGCATCAACTCTCCACAGCCCGAGGAAGTATGGGAGCCGATATCTCTATGACCGGCACTGTGCCTACTCCAACTGTGGAATTCTTCATCCTAATTATAACACGAATGTCCTTTTCTTCAATACCTGCGTGTTTTCGCAATGTCTTCAGCAAGTCCTGGGCAATAATGTCCAGCTTGTCCGGTGGAATATTAGTTTTGTCCATTATAAAATCCCTCTCGAGCCGGACTGCTGCCTCTTTCCCCGAGGCTCCTTTGATCTCCCTGAATATATCTATAATACCCATTTCTCCCTCCTATATTCTGACCGCTGCGCTCACTCTACTTTCTACGCAGGCCACTTTTTCTGTCGTCGCCACAAGCTTGGCTGCAATTTTCCGAAATTCTCTGCCAGCCTGAGACCTAAAGGTCCTCGCAGACAACTCCCCTCGATTGGTGCTGACTACCACGGATTTATCGTCCGGCACATAGCCTATGGACTCTACACCCAAAATATTTTCTATATCTTTGCAGGAGACCATATTCCCACTGCGCATCAGTTCTCCGCGAATTTTGTTAATCACCAATCGAATCTGGATTATTCCATCACTGGACAACACTCCAATTATCTTGTCCGCATCCCTTATTGCTGCCACCTCAGGTGTGGTAATTACTATGGCTTCGTCTGCCCCTGCCACAGATGTCCGGTATCCTCTGTCAATCCCTGCAGGGCAATCTATCAGCACATAATCAAACGCCTCTTTAAGGGAGCGACATATCCACTCCATGTGTTCCGGAGTCATCAACTCCAGATTCCGATGCTGTTCTGCTGGCAGCAAGTATAGATTTTCGCTCCTTCTGTCTTTGACCAGAGCACTCCTTATGGTGCACTTTCTCTGAGCCGCATCTAGTGCTGTAAAGACTATCCTGTTCTCCAACCCCATAATTACGTCCAGATTCCTAAGTCCCATGTCTCCATCAACCAGGGCTACGCTATGTCCCATATCCGCCAGGGCTGCCCCGATATTGGCAGTACAAGTACTCTTGCCTACCCCTCCCTTGCCGGATGTAATGATAATGCTCTTCCCCATAAAAAAACCTCCGTATTGCTACGGAAGTATATTGTGGGCCAAATAGCATATTCAAGGATAGATTTGTCGAAGAGAAAATATTATTTGTTTTGGAAATATGCTGTAAGGATATCTTTTGCGATGGGTGCAACGTTAGATCCCCAAACGCCATGCTCTACTACGATAGCGACGGCAATTTCCGGATTGTCTGCAGGGGCGTAACAAATGAAAACAGCATTAGAGGACTGTCCAAATTGCTCCAAACCAGTCTCCGGGGTACCAGTCTTACATGCAACTGTAATCGGAATGCCATTAACGGTAAAGTTTGCAAATGTCTGAGACGCTGTTCCGTCAACGGCGTTAGCTACAGCTATCATACCTTCCTGTACTGTGGCGATATTCTGAGCACTAATGCCGATGGATTCTGTTGTAGTGGAACCCTTATATACTGTATCACCATCGGAGTTCACAATCTTGTCTACCAGGTACGGTGTCAGCAGATTACCACCATTGGCTATGGCTGCTGTATATCTGCACAGCTGAATAGGTGTGAATACATTGTACAACTGTCCGATGGATGCCTGGGCTGTGTCCGCGCTGGTCCAACCTTCACCGCCTGTCAGGGCAGCCTTAATCTCAGGATTGTTGCGGAAACCCTTCATTTCTCCATAGATATCTATGTTTGTATACTCGCCAAGTCCTAGCTTCTTTGCCCAAAGATCGATATTGTCTATACCGGCATGGGAAACGCCCAACTTGTGGAAGAATAAGTTGCAGGAGGTCTCCAATCCCGTAATGATGTCAATCAGGCCGTGGGTATAGTGATACTTTTTCCACTCCATGCAGTGAACGATGTGGCCCTGAACGTCCCAGGAACCATCGCAGTCAATGGTCATGTTTGGAGCGAATTGTCCAGATTCAAGGGCAGCGATAGCTACCAACGGCTTAAAGGTGGAGCCTGGCGCATACAAACCCTGAATTGCTCGATTGTATGTAGGACCATTGTTCTCCTCCTTGTAGAGGTCGGCAATCGCCTGCTGGGCCTCTTCGTCATCTGGTGATGCCAGGAACAGAGCTGAATCATAACTGGGATAACTAACCAAGGCCAACACCTTGCCAGTGTTAACGTCCATGGCGACGGCTGCGCCCGTTCGAGCGTCACCAAAGTTTGTTTCGCCATCGGCCTCGGATGCAATCTTTTCAATATTTGTCTTAAGGCTGTCCAACGCCACCTGCTGCAACCCCAGGTTAATTGTCAAATAAATATCGTTACCCGGCCTAGCCTTAACGGTCTCTTTGGAACTAATCTCAACGCCATCTGGATTAAGCGTGATGGTCTGTTGTCCATTGTGGGGCTTGAGCCACGACTCATAGGTCTTTTCGATGCCTAATTTGCCTATAACGTCATCGGCAGAATACTCCTTGCCTGCCTGAATCATCTCTTCATACTCGCTGTCAGAAATAGCTGCGATGTAGCCAACCACGTGGGAAACCACATCCCCGTAGCCATATGTTCTGAATGCAACTGGCTCTGTGAAGATACCTGTCAGCGCATAGCTGTTCTCGTTAAGTTCGGCATATGTGGACAGACTGATATCCTCGGCAATGAGGATAGAGCTACCGGATGTTGCCCACAAAAGCTCAAACCTCAACGCAGAAATAACGTAGGCAATGTCTGGACTGTAGTTCTCCTCCAGGATCCCAAATTCCTTCAGTATGGCCTGATACATTTCCTCTGCAGAACAACCCTCCTCCAGGTCCTCTAACTTAAGTCCCGTGAAGTTCCTAAAGTAGGCCACCTTGTTGGCCTTGGATGTAATAGCATATCCATACTCCAACTCTGGATACTGAATATACTTGCCAAAAGAATGGCTAAATGTGTCCCCATTTTCGGAAAGAGTCTGCAATACAAGGCCCAATGTGTTGTTGATTTCTGTGCTACTGGCTCCCTTACGCACAGCCATGTACAGGTTATAACCTATTCTGCTGCCTGCCAAGGTTTCGCCTGATCCTGCGAATATTGAACCTCTGGGGGCCTCTATGACGTGGATCTCCGTTGTGTTACCATTGGAGTCCCCTGAAGTTATGTCAGAATTATCTTGCAAAATTTGCAGCACAAAGAGCCTGGCCACACAAGCAACCAGCACAAATACAAGAAATGCAAATATCGCTGTAAATCTCTTTTTGCTCATATCAGTAAATCGTCTTCGCCCTCTTGCGGCGGTTATCCTGTACTCCCACGATTATGGTGCGAACCAGCAGATAGGGTGCTGCCAAAGCCATATTGTATGCTGTTCTGGGCAGGACCTGTCCCGTTATCATATCAAGGAACTGGGAAATACCGTCGACGACAAAGGCACACGACAAGGTGTCCGAAATCAGTGACCCTGCCAAAATACCCATCGCCAGCCACATATACTTCCATATGCCCTGGGCTCCCTTGCGGAAAATGTCCATCATGAATGCCAGACAGGGGTACATGAGCATATACAATCCGTTGATATTGTGAATGGACAGCATGTCCATACAAAAGCCATTGATGGCAGCCATAACAATGCTGACCCCCTCAACTTCGAATGCAATGCACAGTGTAAACAACAACAAAAAGTCCGGTGTCACGCCATCTATTGCAATATAACCCGTCAGTGTGGTCTGCATTACTAAGCACAAATACAATGATGCTGCATATAATACAGCCTTGATAACCTTATTCATCTGCCTGACCTCCTGTCTGGGAAGTCTTAAGTATCATGACAGTCTCCAGCTTACTAAAATCAACCGTTGGCCTGATCAGGGCGTACTGCTCTATGCCACTGCCCTCCTGCACAAATGCATCTACCGTTCCTATTATAAGTCCGCCGGGGTAGATTCCACCAATGCCTGAAGTCTCAACGGCCTCTCCGACCTTGATGTTTGTGGAGGATGGAATGTATTCCATCATAAGCTTGCCCTCAGTCTTTACCTGGTAGTCACCATAGACCATGACCATATCTCGGCTGGCAGTCATGACTGAACTGACATAGGTGCTCTCGTCCAACAATGTAGAAATTGTGGCGCTATTCAGCGAAACCTCTGATACACGACCAATTAAGCCGTCGCCATTAATTACGGTATCATTTACAGAAATACCATCCAGGCTCCCTTTATTGACAGTAAACTGATAGAAGAAAATGCCGGGGCTCTTAGCTATAACCGTTGCGTGAACGTATTCGTAATCGCCATACTCCTCAGTTATGTTGAGCAACTTGCTAAGTTCCTCGTTCCTGTCAGCATAGTGCTGATACTTTCTTACCAGTTCCTGATACTGTGCCAGCTGCTGCTTTGTCTGTTCCAATTCTTGCCTGAGCGCCTGATTGTCGCGGATATTCTGAATAAAATTATCCACGCCATCAAAGGCCTTAGTCACCACAGTTTGTCCAGGCGATATCAAGGTCTGCACCGCGTTGCGGGATGCCATGCGAACTCCATCTGCTATATAAAACAGGAAGAACGTTGCAGCACATATAAACATTGTTATTGCAAAAATCGGAAGGATTTTGCGCACGTACTGTCTCATTTGTCTCTCCCGCTAATCCTCTTAATATTACTTCTCTGGAACATAAACTGTCCTGCTGCTATAGCTCCCAGAACCGTTCCGTTCTCTGGTTCCTTTGACAATCTGGCCTTGATGCCAGTCTGGACGGAGATGATGTTCTCCAGACCTTTAAGCTTGGATCCTCCACCTGCCAAAGTCAGGCCTTTTTCGTAGATGCCTGCCAATAACTCGTAGGGTGTCTTTTGCTTAACGATGTCCACCATGCCGATGATTTTCTTAACAACCTCGTCAATACATGGCTGAATCTCGCCTGCTGTAACGGACATATCTCGTGGCATACCGGAGGCCAGATCCACTGCCTTGAACATAAACATGGAGTCGTTATCACTGCTGCCACAGGCATTGCCAAGAGTAATTTTAATCTGCTCTGCTGTGGGAGCAGAAATCAACATACCATATCGACGACGAACGTGGTTGATTATGGCCTGATCAATGTCTCCACTACCTATGTTGATATGCTTGTAGGAGACTACTCCTCCATATGACAAAACAGCGGCCTCAGACGTGTCCTTGCCGATGTTGACAATCATCATGGAATCCCATGCGTGTCCATCATATCCCTCGTGGAATGCGGCAGCTAGCGTCTTATCAACAATGGTGGCCCTCACATTACCAACGCTGAGAACAGCCTTCATAATGTTGGTCTGCTCGATATCATCAAGGCCATATAGGGCACAGACGTCAATCTTAAGCTTAAAAATACCCGCTCTGGTGATGTGATTCCTATCCAATATGCTGACCAACAAGTCTGTCAGTGCCTGAGGATCTGCTGCCAAGCCATTCTTAACAGGGCGCATAGCAGTGATGCCCCTGGGAGTCCTGCCAACCATGTCCTCTGCCTCAGTGCCGGCTGCAACGACCTTGCGCTTTTTGTTATACACAACAACACTGGGCTCCGAGATGATCTCGTCCCTGCCGTAGCTGTAAATGCGAATGGTGGTGGCACCTATGTCTAACCCTATACGATTATTTAGCCTGCGAAATATATCAAACATGATTTAATTCTATTATTACCTAATGGAACTGTCAATTTTATAAAATACTGGCTCCTTGACGGACTCTATCTCACACTGAATATCTGCGAAAATGTGGTGATAACAGTCAACTGCGTAGGTAAGGGCTGCCTCCTGGAAGTTCTCCTCCAAAAGAGGCTGAGGATTAAGTCTTTCCACGATGAAATACCCCTTAGAGAGCTTCAACACCCCTGACAGTTCCCCCTGTGCAAGGTCCTGGACCTCTGCAAAATAGTCCTCTGTCATGGCATCCTCCACAAAGATAATGCCCTTTGCTGTCATAGCCGTATCTTTATTGTACTCCTTCAGAACATCCTCAAAGGTTGTTCCGGATGTCAGCTTGTTGTAGGCCTGCTGAATCAGTGCCTCTGCTCCCTCTCCTTCTGGGATGTAGATGTGACGGGCTGCATAGAATTTTTTAGACAAAAAGTCCATAATAGTCTGTCTGTCCGCTCCTGTAATAAGGGGCGAATCCTTCTCCTCTGTCAGCTCCATACGAATCCTGGATGTCAGATACTTTAGTTCCAAAAATCTGGAATGGAGTTGTACTGTCATATACTGGCTGGCCAATACTCCCTCATAGGATTGGAGTCCCATGATACCCTTGTACTCCTCCAGCTCCTGATCCATTTTCTGGATATCTTCGACTGTCAGTCCTATCTTGTACATCTCGGCCATAACCTCTGGCACCCAATCTGTCTGCACTGCCTCCAATGCCTGAGTGGGGGAGAGTTTGCGCTCTTTGACGTAATACCGGATCTCAGCGTATGTGACCTCACGGGTGTATTCAACGCCCTTTTCGTCAGTGTATTTTATCGTCGCCACGATGGTGTCATCGTAATGCCCTGCCTTTACTGGTGAGGGGTCGTAGTTGGCCACAAATGCCCACACCGCACCAATCAGCAAAAGCCCTGCCAGTACGCTCAGAGCAACGATGAGGTTTCTCCTCTTCTTATTAACTGGTATATATTTTTTTCTCTTGTTTGCTGCCATTTTGTCCCCTCTAATCTGTGTTACAGGTATATTTTAGCCAAAATCATAGCGGTAGTATATATGCATAGAATGAGCGCCACCATTCCGTCGGCTCTGGTGAATGCCAGTTTGTTAAACTTGGTGCGCCCCTCTCCGCCTCTGTAGCATCGGGACTCCATTGCATCTGCCAACTGGTCTGCCCTGGTGAATGCTCCCACAATCATAGGCAACAGAATGGGAAAGAACCCCTTCACCCTTGCCATGAGACCTCCTGTGCTGTAATCCGCGCCTCTGGATGCCTGTGCTCTTGTTATTCGACTTGCCTCCTCCATGAGTGGTGGAACAAATCTTATAGCAATAGTCATCATCATGGCAATATCATGTACCGGCACATGGATTCTATTTAACGGTCTAAACATGGTTTCGATACCATCAGTTAGGCTGATAGGTGTGGTTGTAAAAGTCAACAGGGACACTCCCATAATAAGCAAGAACAGCCTGATTACGAGGCGCAAAGTGTTAAACACGCCTCCCGTGGTTATGGTAATAATCCAGAACTGCACAAGCACGGTACCTGTGCGAACCGCCAACAAGTTAATTATGGATGTGAATATAACGACTATGAGAATGGATCTGACGCTACGGACTACCAACTTCCATCCCACTCCGGATGCAGAGACTGATACCACCAGCAGAACTGCCGACAGTGCTAGTCCCACGGGGCCATCGGAAACAAATACCATTACCATATACAAAATGGTAGCTATTAGTTTGGTCCTGGGGTCTGTCCTATGGAGAATAGAGTTGCCTGGCACATATTGGCCGATTGTGATGCTATTCATGGCACTCTCCTCTCCTATACCTCACAATGGCCTCCACTACACCATCCACGGTATATGCAGATGTATTCAGCCCAGGCAATCTCTTTGCCAGTGCTTGCATAAACACTGTGGGGACAGGTAGCTCTAACCCTGCCTCCTCCAGCAGCTGCGCATTTGTGAGAATGTCCGCAGGCTTGCCAAAAGCGTGGAGTTTGCCCCTATTGAGCACGAGAATATTATGGGCCAACTCAGCCATATCCTCTACAGAATGGGACACAATTATTACAGTAATTCCTTTTTCTTCGTTGAGTTTTTTGACCAGGTTAAGAATCTCTCTCCTGCCCTCCGGGTCAAGGCCAGCCGCTGGTTCGTCCATGACCAGTATGTTAGGCTCCATAACCAGCACGCCTGCAATAGCTGCCCTGCGCTTTTGTCCGCCAGACAAGTCAAAGGGAGACCTATCTCCCAACGTGTCTGGGTCAAGGCCCACTAACTTCATAGCCTCTCTGGCCCTGGCTGCTGCATCCACCGGATCTACTCCACGCAACAAGATACCGTACGCAATGTCCTTGAGTACGGTCTCGTCAAATAGCTGGTATTCTGGGTACTGGAAGATCATACCTACCTGCTGACGCACCTGTTTGAGCGTCTTGCTGTTCACCTCGACATCATTGACGATGCAGGCGCCCGTGGTCGGAAGGAGTAGCCCATTAAAATGCTGGGCCAGGGTGGATTTGCCTGAGCCCGTATGTCCCATAATGGCTGTTATCTCTCCATCCGGAATCTCAAAAGTAAGGTCATAGAGGGCCTCCTTCTGGAAAGGGGTATCCTGTTGGTAAGTATATGATAAATTCTGAACCTTAATGGACATGGTTACTACCTGTTGGTAGCCTCTTTGTCCTTGAGAGTAACATCATGATAACCACCCTCTACGATAGATGTGGCGGAAACCAGAGTCATCTTGGCGTTCTTCTGCAAATCGGGAATATTAAGCACGCCGCAGTTGCACATTGTAGAGCGAACCTTAGCCATGGATCTGCCCAGGTTGTCATGGAGGCTACCTGCGTAGGGAACGTAGGAATCTACGCCCTCCTCAAAGCTGAGCTTCTTATCGCCACCCATGTCGTATCTCTGCCAGTTGCGAGCACGGTTGCTACCCTCGCCCCAGTACTCCTTAACGTATGTGCCGTTAACCATGAGCTTAGCTGTAGGGGACTCATCAAATCTGGCAAAGTATCTGCCCATCATGAGGAAGTCTGCACCCATAGCCAGGGCAAGTGTCATATGGTAGTCATGTACAATACCACCATCAGAACAGATTGGTACATAAATACCAGTCTTCTGGAAATATTCGTCTCTGGCTGCTGCAACCTCAATAAGTGCAGATGCCTGTCCACGTCCGATACCCTTCTGCTCACGTGTGATGCAGATGGAGCCACCGCCGATACCAACCTTAACAAAGTCCGCTCCGCATGCTACCAGATAGTCGAAGCCCTCCTTGTCTACAACGTTGCCTGCACCAACCTTAACTGTGTCGCCATAGTGCTCACGAATCCAATCGATGGTGATCTTCTGCCACTCTGTGAATCCCTCAGAGGAGTCGATACAAAGAACATCAACGCCAGCCTCTACCAAAGCAGGAACTCTCTCTGCAAAGTCTCTTGTGTTGATACCAGCACCTACCATGTAGCGCTTGCTGGAGTCAAGCAACTCGCAGGGGTTCTCCTTGTGGTCGGAATAGTCCTTACGGAAAACAAGGGATACCAAACAACCCTTCTCGTCCACGATGGGCAGAGAATTGAGCTTATGTTCCCAAATAATATCGTTGGCAACCTTGAGTGATGTGCCCTCACGAGCTGTAATCATCTTGTCCACAGGAGTCATGAACTCAGAAACCTTGAGGTCGCGAGACATGCGGCTAACTCTGTAATCACGGCTAGTAACAATACCGCAGAGCTTGCCATTTGGCTGTCCATCCTCTGTAACTGCAATTGTGGAGTGTCCTGTGCGCTCTGTAATAGCGATAACGTCAGCCAATGTGTCATCAGGTCTGACATTGGAATCGCTGCGTACAAAACCTGCCTTGTAGGACTTAACTCTGGCTACCATAGCAGCCTCGTCCTCAATGGTCTGTGCACCATAAATAAAGGACATACCGCCCTCCTTAGCAAGGGCAATAGCCATCTTGTCATCAGAAACGGACTGCATGATGGCGGAAACCAGGGGAGTGTTAAGATAAATGTCAGACTCCTCGCCTGACTTATATTTTACAAGGGGTGTCCTGAGTGAAACATTAGCAGGAATGCACTCCTTGGAAGAAAATCCGGGGATAAGCAAATACTCACTAAAGGTACGAGAGGGCTCAGAAAAATAGTATGCCATGATATAATCTCCTATCTTGTAATGCCTGTGGCAATTATGTTTGATTTAGATTACCCCTCATTATACAAACAGCGCATGACAGAGTCAAGCAACCTTTGGTCCACTTGAGCCAACAACTAAGGTCAAGCTAATAGCTAAAAGATAAGAGTGAATAAAGTTGGTTATCGAATAGTTAGTCAGCTTTTCACTTTTCACTCTTCACTTTTAACTTTTAACTAGCCCACTTTCTTAACTCTTAACTCTTATCTCTTAACTAAATTTTGTCTGATTTCCACAACCTCTCCAATATACATGTCGTGGGGGAAATCGCCTGTGTAGAACTTTTCCTGCACTTCTCCAGGCATTTTGCTTATATCGAGTTGCTGTACAAAGAGCTTTTTGCACAGCAAGGTAACCTCTGCCTCCTCAAAA
>JAZNEA010000023.1:0-9257 GCA_045588325.1 Clostridia bacterium | reverse complement strand
GAACGCCTTTTTTGGTAAAGCAAAGAGAAGGGGGGAGAGATTAATATGCGCAGAGTGATATTGTTTGGTGCGATGTTGGCAGTATTGTTGTCTGTTACAGCATGTGGCTTTTCGGCCAAGCCAACTGTCGTAGATTATTCTGAGATCAAGGATCTATCACAGTCTCAAGTAGAGGAGATTATGACCCAATGGGAGGCCTCAAATACTGGGTATGAGTTGAGAGGAGATATTGCCTATTACGGAGCGTTTAATGGATATCTTGTGCTACAGGCTCCCATTACAGAAGGAGGTATAGCCCAGGGTGAATATGGCTATAGGAGATTCGAGAGTGATGGTCCCTTGGAGATATTTTTTTATGGGGATGACTCCTCTGGAACTAAGAGGTTCATTACGCTCTCGGATGCAAAAGACGCGGGGCTAATAGATAACCTTGATGCTATACACAGACAGCACTTTGTTTATTGCGAACAGGTTCTGGGCTATGTATATACCTTTGACCCATTGACTCCTCCGGAGGACGTCAAAAAGGCCGTAGAGATGATGTTTTCTCATGATGCCTATATGGAATTATCATGGAGCTTTACCAGCGGTATTAGTTATTATGGTCAATATAATGGATACCATGTCGCATTTGTGGAGAACGAAGAGCTAATGTCATTTGATGACGATGATCCAGAATGGTTCGGTACTTTCCGCTTTGATGAGGGCGTGAAGTATGATATGAGGGTGTTCTACCAAAAAGAAGGCAGCACGGAAGTTCAAACCCAATCATTCGATGAGGCATTTTACAATAAGGGCTATATCGCCCCAAAGGATATGGAAAGCATCTATAGTATTTATCAAAAGTACGAGTTGGATAGCTTTAGAAAACAGGTGGAGCCAGACACGGTAAGTACAGAGTTGCCGACTATAATTGACTTCTCCGAGGATAGTGATTTAACCCAAGATAAGTTGGAAAAGCTCCAGAAAGAATGGGTTAAGTGGATCGCCAGGGATGATATAGATTATGAGCTGAGAGGCGACTTGGTATATTTGGGAACATTTGATAACTATGCAATAATCCACGCGCCAATTACTAAGGGCTCTATAAGGGATTGGGGATACAGACAATTCGAAAGTGATGGCCCCGTGGAGTTCTTTGCATATGGGTCGTTTGGCGATTCCCCAGAAACATTTCATAGAATAATGAAAATAATTCTTCATACAGGGTTCTCAGGTGATAATTACGCCAAGGTCGTGAGGAGGAACCAGATATACTGTGAAGAAGCTTTTGGCTACGTGTATACTACAGAAATGCTCCTGCCTGATGAATCCGTAAGAGGAGATATTATGGCTGCGGCCAATGCTGCATCGGGGCAGGCCGCAAAGGAATGGGATTTTCGTAAAGGAATGCTCTATTTTGGAGAATACAATGGCTACCATATTGTATTTGTAAGGATTGTTCCTGCTGATGAATTTGCATGGACTGATGAATTTGCGGGATTTTATTTCAATGGTAGCGCAAATTATGTCGAAATCGGATATAAGGATGGAGAGGTTCATCTCCTGGGAGATCTTTGTCAGAGAGGAGAGATCGTCTTAGAGGATATAGAAAGGATGTACAAGCAATTCCAGAAATATCAACTAGATGCAGACAGAAGGGCAGAGATAAATTAGATAGAGGACATTCGTAAGAAGAAGGGGGAGAAAAGCAATCTCCTCCTTCTTTGCGCAAACAAAAACCCGCCGTGAGACTTCACGGCGAGTCCTTAAAGTTTAAGTCTCAATTGGCTTATTAGTGGCCAGATATCTGTAATAGGCGCCCTTGGGGATAACCACCTCATCTGTGATAAATCGCGCCTGGGGGAATTGCTCCAGAACCCTGCGGTAGAAGCTGTCGGCCACGATGCTGACGCTCTGCAGTATTGACCCAGAAATGGCTATGGCAGGTGACATAAGTGTCAGCCTGCGAAGCAGAACGTTGACGTTGTCTGCCAGCAGTGCTCCTGCATTGACTAAAATCTGACGGGCATCCCTGTCGTTGCGGCCAGCAAAGGCTGTGATGATGGGGGCCAGAGAAGCGATCTCCTGCTTAGTGTGGGTGTTAACAAAATCGACTATGTTCTTAAGCTCACCACCGACGGCATCCACAATAGCGGCTGTCAGCCCATCCGGAGGCAGCCCCATATCGCTGCGTCTCAGGCATAGCTTAAGGCCCTCAATGGCAATGTAATAAGCGCTACCCTCGTCTCCCAATATGCTACCGTAGCCACCGCATCTATAATATGTGTCGCCCCTCTTGGCATAGGCTATACTGCCTGTGCCTGCGATGGCCAGAACTCCGTCACCGCCCTGAAAGTATGCATACATGGCCAGCTGAGCGTCACTGAACACCTGGACAGGGCAGGAAATCTCTGCCTGCAGAGCATCTGTAAGGTGCTCCTTAAGGCCAACAGACTCCATGCCTGCGACGCCTACTACAACCAACACACACTGATTCTCCAGAGCCTCGTTGACTGTAGCAATGGTATCCAAAATGTTGCGCAATCCCACGTCGAAATTGTCGGATACATTGCCAGACTTGCCGTTCTCGATGGATAACAAGCGACCGGAAAGGTCAAAGGCTGCAGCAGTAGTTCTGACCGCGCCTGCGTCTACACCAATAATGTACCTCATTTTGCACCTCCATTTTGCCAAATCAAGATGGCTTTGTTTTTGTTCCTATATTTTAACATAAGTAGGGAGCCTATCAAAGATTATTATGTAATAAAAGCGTGCATTTTCTGTGACAAAGTAACGATGATTACAGGTTTTCGCTGGACAAAGAGTCATAGTGCAAATAGAATAAATGTATTATGTATATGGCAGAACAGAGGGTTATACCAGTAGTGACGCACATTAAGGAGGGGATTTATATGAACCCAGTAGACAGAGCATATGCAGGCAGACAGGTGGCCTACGGAGATTATCACGCCCATGCGGCTACAGGCGGTACCAGCGACGGTCTGGCCACTTTGACAGATTGGTCGGAGTTCATGACAGCCCAGGGCACGGATTTCGTTGCCATAATGGACCACAGACAGGTCAGGCACATGTACTTGCCTGAGTGGGAGAACGACCGCATGCTTTGCGGTACAGAACCGGGCACATACATGGAGGGATGCAGAGCTGCGACTAAGACGGACCTGCACTACAATATGATTTTCCGCACCCAGGGCGACCTGGAGGACACCCTCAACCACTTCCCCGAATTTGGCTACACTCATATGGGGGTTTCGCCAGAGGAGGATGATCACGAGGGACACTTTAACTATCCCCACTTTACATACGAGCGCATGGCTGAGCTGGTAAACTACGTCCGCTCCAAGGGTGGCATTTTCACCCACAATCACCCCACTACGAGGATGCAGTCTGAGGATCCTCTGGATTACTATTTCTGCGACTACCACAATATCGAGATTATTTACTACTACCCATCTTACGAGCATTCCGACAAGGCATACCACCTGTGGAAGCAGCTGCTGGAAATGGGCAAAAAGCTGTATGCAGTTGCCGGGGGAGACGAGCACGGACACCCATATGATACTGGCCTCAGCACAGTTTACGTGGCGGACAAGACGGGTTCCGCATACGTGGACGCCGCCTATGCGGGAGACATGACCTGCGGATGTATTGGCATTCAGATGTGCGTTGCCGACGAGGAGCAGACGGTACTTATGGGTGGCCAGTGGCAGGGCGGAGATGCCCATCTGTGGCTACGTGCAGGAGATATGTACAGGAAAATTTACGAAAACAATCATGTTTACAGGCTCGATATTTACAAGGATTCAAAAATTGTGTATACACAAGAGTACTCAGGGTATGACCCTGTCTATGTGGATATCCCCTTTGAGGCAGATTGCCTTTTCTACAGAGCCGAGATAACGGATGTGACATCCGGGGTGCGCATGGCCATTGGCAATCCCATTTTTGGTACCAGACAGCTTCCTTGAGAATTTAGAACAGCGAGATAATACATGGACGATTTTTTGAAGACCGAGATTACACCAGAGATTAAGAGATTAGCGACAAAGTGTGAGAACAAGCATATTGATCCCGCGATGTACACCAAGTATGACGTTAAGAGGGGATTGAGAGATGCCCAAGGTGTGGGCGTTTTGACGGGACTTACCGCCATTTCGGAGGTTACCTGGAATAAGACTGACAGCGAAGGTCGCAGTATATTGGATGAAAATGGCCATGTTATTGAGGACAACGGCCACCTGTACTATCGCGGCATCGAGATCAACGATTTTGTAGACGGGTTCCTGTCTGACTGCAGATTCGGATTTGAGGAGGCCACATACCTGTTGCTTTTTGGCGAGCAGCCCAACAGGGAGGAGTTGGCGAACTTTAATGCCCTGCTGGCAGAGCACAGACAGTTGCCAACAACTTTTGTCAGAGACGTTATCATGAAGGCTCCCAGCAGCAACATCATGAACTCCATGCAAAAGTCCGTTCTGACCATGTACTCCTACGACGACAACCCGGATGATATTTCTGTGGAGAACGTCTTGCGTCAGTCCATTCAGCTGATCGCACAGTTCCCCATGCTAGCTTGCTACAGCTACAGATCATACCGCCACTTTATTCAGGGCCGTAGTCTTTATATCCACAATCCTAAGCCGAACTTGTCCACTGCAGAGAACATTTTGCGCATGCTCCGCTCCGATAAGAAGTATACTGAGCTGGAGGCCAAGGTTCTGGATATGGCACTGGTTCTGCACGCAGAGCATGGTGGAGGTAACAACTCCACGTTCACTACCAGAGTTGTAACCTCTTCGGGCACAGATACATACTCTGCCATAGCAGCCGCCCTTGCATCACTTAAGGGACCCCTTCACGGCGGAGCAAACCTTAAGGTTGTGCAGATGTTCGACGATATTAAGAAGAACATCTCCGATTGGGAGGATGAGGCAGAGGTAGAGGCATATTTGGCCAAGATTCTGGACAAGAAGGCCTTTGACAACAAGGGACTTATCTATGGTATGGGACACGCCGTATACAGCGTTAGCGACCCCAGAGCCGAGATATTCAAAAAGCAGGTACAGGAGTTGTCAGAGAGCAAGGGATGCCAGGCAGAGTTCAGACTCTACGATATGGTAGAGAGACTGGCCCGCAGGATGATTATGGAGCGCAGGTCCTCCAACAAGGCAGTCAGTGCCAACGTGGACTTTTACTCTGGATTTGCTTACCGCATGCTCAACCTCCCCGTAGAGCTTTATACACCCATCTTTGCCACAGCCCGTGTGGTAGGTTGGAGCGCCCACAGGTTGGAGGAGCTCACTGGACAGTCCAAGATTATCCGTCCTGCATACAGGAGTGTGGCACCTCGCAGAGAGTACACCAACATGCAGAACAGAGAGTAGTTGTCACAAAATATTTACAAACAAAACCACTGTCAAACGGGCAGTGGTTTTTTAGTTTAGTGACAAATTGTGACACTGGGGGTATAATAGGAAAAGTTAAACTGAATTTAAACTGGAGAGGGCATATGGCTAAGAAAAAGAACAAGAATAAGTGGATTCGTTTTCGACACGGCATTGTTCGCAACATTGCATATGCCATTCTCTATCCCTACTCCAGACTGGTTTACGGCATCAAGATTGACAAGTACGACATCAAGGGACGCAGGTATGTGATTCTCTTTAACCACCAGACCGCCTTTGACCAGTTCTTTGTGGGCATGGCGTTTAAGGGCCCCGTTTACTATATTGCCTCTGAGGACCTGTTCTCTAAGGGGTTTGTTTCCACTCTGATCAAATACCTGGTGGCTCCCATCCCGATCAAAAAACAGACCACCGACGTGGGTGCGGTTATGAATTGTCTCCGCGTTGCTAGAGAGGGTGGCACCATTGCATTGGCCCCAGAGGGCAATCGCACGTATAGCGGACACACAGAGTATATTAAGTCTGCTGTAGTTAAACTGGTAAAGACTCTGAAGCTACCTCTGATTCTGTATCGCATAGAGGGCGGCTACGGAGTACATCCCAGGTGGAGCGACGTGGTTCGCAAGGGCAAGATGCACTGCTATGTTTCACAGGTCGTCGAGCCGGAGGAATACGCTAAGATGTCGGACCAGGAGTTGTTGGAGCTGATTAAGCAGGGCCTGTACGTCCACGAGGGCAACGCAGACCATGAGTTTCATCACGACAAGAGGGCGGAGTACCTGGAGCGAGCCATGTACGTGTGCCCCACCTGCGGACTCTCTACCTTTGAGAGCCATGGAGCACATATTACCTGTACCAAGTGTGGCAGCACCATCGAATATACGCCCACCACGGAGCTGGTAGGACAGAATTGTCAATTCCCCTTTTCCTTTGTGGCAGATTGGTACGATTACCAGTGCGACTATATCAACAACCTGGACTTGTCACAGTTCTACGATAAGCCTGCATACTCAGATCAGGCAGATCTTTCTGAGGTGGTGCTATACAAGAACAAGCGCCCGATGGCCAAGAACGCGGTGATGGAGCTCTACGGAAACAGGATATTCATTGCTGGCGGAGATCAGACCCTGAACCTGTCCTTTGACCAGATTTCTGTAGTGACTATTCTGGGCAAGAACAAGCTCAACATTTACTGCGGTGACAAGGTATACCAGATTAAGGGTGACAAGAGATTCAATGCCTTAAAGTATATGAACTTCTTCTTTAGATATAAAAACACACATTCGGAGGTAGAGGATGAGCAATTTTTGGGATTATAGCAATTGGGGATTTTTTAACTTAATAGCCATTCTCATGTTCAGCCTTTTGGTGGCTAACATGCTAAAGCGCAGGATTAAGTTTTTGGGAGACTCGTTGATCCCCACCTCGGTTTTGGGTGGAGCTATTTTGCTCGTTGTGACATGGATTTACAAGGCTATTACGGGCGATGTTATGTTCGACGCAGCGTTCTTTGGAGGCAAGGGCATCGAGAACCTGGAGATTTTGACATACCACGCATTGGCATTGGGCTTTGTTGCCTCCACGTTTAAGGCATCCAATGGCAAGTTGACTCGTCAGCGCACCAATGAGATCTTCAACACAGGCGTTACCACCGTTGCCACATATCTCCTGCAGGGCGTGTTTGGCATGGTGATTACCATTGTTGCAGGAGTTGTCGTCTCTGGATTCTTTAAGGGAGCCGGCATTTTGCTTCCCTTTGGTTTTGGCCAGGGAACTGGACAGGCCCTCAACTACGGTAATATTTTTGAGACCCAGCATGGTTTTGTTGGTGGCAAGAGTTTTGGACTTACTATTGCAGCGATGGGCTTCCTCAGCGCAAGTATTGGTGGCGTCATTCACCTTAACATTCTTAAAAAGCGCGGCGTTGTCGCAGCCAAAAAGGCACAGGAGACCAAGGAACTCTCACTGGACCAGATCCAGGCATCCAATGAGATTCCCATGCAGGGCAGCATGGACAAGATGACAGTGCAGATTGCAATTGTTATGTCCACATATTTCCTCGCATATTTGCTCATGTTCGTTTTGGGAGAACTGGTTCCAGGATTTAAGTCCGTTATCTATGGATTTAACTTCCTGCTGGGCGTTTTGGCAGCTACTTTGATCAAACAGGTCCTTAAATGGCTCAATAAGAGACAGATTATGCACCGCGAGTACACAAACAGCTTCCTTATGACACGTATTGGCAACTTCTTCTACGACATCATGGTTGTAGCTGGCGTTGCTGCTATCAGGCTGGAGGTCCTCAAGCAGTACTGGGCAATTATGCTTATTCTTGGCGTGGTTGGTCTTGTTATTACATATGCCTACAACCGAATTGTTGCAAAGACATTATTTAAGGAGTATCAGGAGGAGCAGTTCATGGCAATGTATGGTATGCTGACGGGCACAGCCTCCACAGGTATTATCCTGCTGAGAGAGATCGACGGGGACTTCCAGACTCCCGCATCAGACAACTTGGTATACCAGAACTTCCCAGCCATTGTGTTTGGATTCCCGCTTATGTTGCTGGCCACATTGGCGCCGGTTAAGCCAGTGCTGACCACGATCATCTTATTGGGATTCTTCCTGGTGATGAACGTAATCCTGTTCAGGTCTAAGATATTCAGGAAAAAACAGAGCAACTGATGTGCAGAAACAAAGGTCATGGTTATCCATGGCCTTTTGTTATGTGAGCATGCCACACAAGCAGACGGGGGCAGAGTCAGAGTCCCTGTCCCATAATGTTGACGATATTTGTCCCAATTGGTACACTTTAGAAAAAGAGCAAAGCTCGTACAAATCCTATGGAGGTAACAAAATGAAGAAGTTTTTAGCTATCCTTTTGGCGGCAGCGATGGTTCTTTCTGTATCCACGTTTGCTTTTGCAGAAGACATCGATGTTTTTAAGCTTACAGTTACAGATGGCGAACAGTCCAGAATTCAGTTCCAGTATGCTGAGGGTACCTTTGCCGAGGGTGACAAGGTAGAGATCCTTGTTAACCTCCCCGACATTGTAGATGCAGACACAGGCGCTACAGCTGTAGTTAAGAGACTTACCGCCAGAGTTTATGGCGCAGGCTCAAAGTGGACAGACGAAAAGCCTTTTGACGAGACATGGGTAGAGGATCTTGGCAATAATTGGTACAAGATTACTTTCGAGGTTACACTTGAGTCCGAAGGTATAACAATGGGTTTCTTCTATTTCTCAGATGATGGCACAGAGAATGGCAAGGAGGCAGTACCCTCTGACGGCTCCGTTATTTATTTTGCCACTATGGCCATTAATGGCGTAGCAATGGATCTGGATGCAGATTATTTCGAGGGATCCAATCTTGTCCTTGACGTAGAGACAACAAAAATGGCAAGTCCTTATGCAACTGAGGAGCCCACCGTCGATGCACCTGCTGACGAGACAGAGGGAGACGTTACTGACAAGACCGACGACGAGACAGATGACAAGGCAGACACAACAGATGGCATGTCCGCAGATACAGTATGGATTATTACAGGCGCAGTTGTGGCCGTAGCCCTTGTTGCAGCAATTATTGTTGTGGTTGTGCTTAAGAAGAAAAAAGCTTAATTAAACAAACTAGATTTTGAAACAAAAGCCCCAGTTCTGATTTTCAGAATTGGGGCTTTGTTTTTGTATTAATCTTCACAAGGTTACTCTGGCTACACCTCAAAGACAATGGCACTGGCATCGTCGTGAATCTTAAAGCGCACATTTTCGTTGAGCAGGTTGTCCTGTTCCTCAGCCCGGCGCAACTCATCGCAGGCCTGGGATAGCGGATAATCCATATCCTCCAGCAG
>JAZNEA010000022.1:0-16002 GCA_045588325.1 Clostridia bacterium | reverse complement strand
GTGAAGAGTGAAGAAAGTGGGTTAGTTAATAGTTTTCCAGCTATAAACTCACCAACTTTATTATCTCTTATCTCTTAACTGACCCTTTGGTGCCATGTGCAAAAAATATTTCATTTACTTTAATGGATTAGAGTAAATCATATTGACATTACCTCTGTTTATATAACATAATTAGTATCACCTAGGCGCCCCCTTTGTTGGGTCCTAATAGTTATACTTCACGAGGAACGTAATGAACAAGAACGTCATCGCCATTATCGGCATAGTAGCAACATTATTGGTTGGACTAATTCTATTTATTATCCCGACTGGACAGGAATTCCCCACTACAGATCTTCCATCAGTCTTGCCTCCACCGACGGCGACGCCTGACCCTTCCCAAACCACCGATCCTTCTGCCACTCCTGAGGCAGGTAACAACACTACTGATATTCCTACGGATGTTCCTACGGCTGACCCTATAGGTACGCCCACGCCATCCACTGCGACAGCTACTCCCACCAGTAACCCAACTGGCGCTCCAACTAGCGACCCCACTGGCAGGCCCACGGCCACACCTACTGGCAGACCTACTGCCTCACCAACTAGCAGGCCTACTGCCACACCTACTAATAGACCTACTGCTACACCAACTGGCAACCCCACGGCCTCGCCAACTAGCAGGCCTACAGAGCAGCCTACAGAGCAGCCCTCTGCTGTGCCCACCGAGTCACCCACCAGCTGGCCTCCTTTTATAGGGTTGCCCACACCCACACCAGCACCTACGGAGCAGCCTACAGAGCAGCCCTCTGCTGAGCCCACCGATACACCATCGGATGAGCCCACAATAGAGCCTACTCCCGAACCTACTCCTGAGAATACACCGACACCCTCTCCAGAGCCTACTCCCGAACCAACGCCTGAGGCGACTCCTGCTCCTGAGCAGACAATGGATGATACTGCCGATGTCGACGAGTAAACCGACAACTTTTACATAGATCAAAGCGGAGTGAAATCACTCCGCTTTTGTCATTTCACACCTTTGTGTGCTCTTTTTCCTTATTTGTCCTACTTCAAGATCTTAAATTTGCCTATCAATGGTAGCTCTTTGGCCTTACCCGTGATTGCATTGATAATTCCCAAAATTCCAATGATTCCTACGGCCAGTCCTCCAAGAGGAAGGATTATAAACCATCCGAGAATCGGGATGATGCTACCTACAACTGTTACAATCATAGAAGCTATAAATACTAACAATCCCTGATTCGTATGAAATTTTGCATATGGTGATTCCTTTGCCGCCAACAGAGGAATGAGGAAGAGGATGTAGGCCAGCACAGCCATAATCTTGTTCGCCTCAATATCTGCTGGGTCAAAGGCAGCTACTGGTGTTTGCTCCACCGCCTGTTCTGGTTCTGTTGCCTGAGGGCCTGGTGCAGCTGTCGCTGTTGCCTCCATAGCATTTCCACAATTGGGACAGAACTTAATACCTTCATCCACGTTAGTTCCGCATTTTCCACAGATTGCCATGTTTGTCCTCCTTTAATTTTTTAGACTTGCCTTCGTCCTTCGTACTCTGCTTCCGATTTTCCTAGAATCCCAGCAGGTCCATAAGTCCAACTTTTTTCTTTGGTTCCGGTTTTACATAATCGTAGCCTCCATATGGCTCTCCAATATTAAAGCCAATAGAGGGGGCATCCTGATCTCCCTCAAAGCAATGCTCTGTGTCCACGTGATATACGACTCCATCTATCCTCTTGTATAGGTGAGCGATATCCGGATACTGGCCTGCTTGACGGAAACCGTTGTCCAATAGTATCTGCCTATATTGAGAAACAGCTTGGTTTGCTGCCCCGACATTTCCCTGGAACCCTGCTGAGAAAATATAGGTTCCTGGCTCATACGTCTCGATGTGGAATTTGGTTCCACCACAAGACCACCTCGGATAATGGGGCAGCAACTCCGCCCATTCTGTCATAACGGTAGCGTCACGGGCTGCTACCTCTTGTTCTTCCTGCAGGGCTATGGGAAGCTTCGCCCCACAGTTTTGACAGAACTTTGTGCCAATGGCATTCTGTGTTCCACAATTTGTGCATTCGGCACTTTGAGCCAATGTCTGTTCGGGCAATTTGGTACCGCAGTCCGAACAGAATTTTTTGTCGGCGGAATTAGGTCTGCCACAATTTGGACAAACCTTGGTGTTTTTTGCTGCCTCAGTTGCGTAACCCTGAAGTGAACGCTCCAGATTTGCCATAGCTCCCTCTAACCCAGAAGTCCTCTGAGTTTGGGCCTGTGTATTCTGGGTCGCTCTTTCAAAAGATTGGGCGGCCTGATTAGCCAAATTGGTTGCCGCTGGCTCTACTGCCTGTCGAACAGCATTGCCTACAGCCTTTCCAACTGCATCACTGACGCCTTTTCTTATTGCTCTCTCCAAAAAACCCATTTTTCCTCCTAAAAAAATCTCCTATGTGCCTCTGTGCACAGTATAGGAGATTTTTTCACCCAGGAAATCCTGCTAAATATGTCAAAAAAGAATGATTTATATGTACGCGCCAAACTCGCTGCGCCCCTTGATACCCGTCTTATTTCGCGCCATCTGAATCATGGATTTTACGGATGTCTTGGATATATGCAGCTGTCCTGCTATCTGTTCGTCGGTAAGGCCAAATGCCGCTAACCTGGCAACCTCGCGCTCTCTGGCAGAGAGTTTTGATGAAATATTGCTGTTTGTAATGGCATTGTGTAGCTTAATCCATCCCTCGTTGAGGACCTTGTGCAACTCCCTAACGCGTCTGGCTGCCTCCTCGTCCACCAACATCAGTCTCTGATCTAAGAACAGGCCCAGCTGTCTGCGGTGTTCCACCAGTGGGCCATACAGTTTGTCCGGCAGACACAGATTGATTGCTCTATCCAGGTGTTCGATGGCAAAGGCCTCCTCACCCACCTGCAGGTGGACTATGGAACACAGCATACGGAGGTATATTTCCACTATTATCGTATGATCTACAACAGCCTGGGAAATCATTGGCTCCATGATAAATGGTATGGTTCGCATTAAGCCTAGTCCGGATACATCGTTAAAATGAATCCTGCCCGCTGCCAATTCCTGGGCCCTGACAAGAAGGTATTTTATATAGAAAACCCTGGCCGCAGGATGTGAATCTGTGGGCAAGTTATCAAACCTCCCTCGGTAAAACCACTCAGGAAAGTCCTGGGTATTTCTGATAGCAAGATCTACAGAAGCGAGGGATAAAGAAATAATATCACGGTCTATCGCGTTCTCCCAAGGAGCCTCATACAAATACAACTTGGACCGCTGCCACAAGGCTATATCGCCCCTCCACATGGCAACTAAACCCATTAGCATTCCGCCAGAAATGGTGGTATAGAAATCATTCTTATTTTCGAGAAGGTCCTTTGCCTGTTCATATACCTTACCAATCTCTCCACGACTGTAAGAAATAGCTGCCGAGAACAAAGCCTGATCCTTAGGGTATTTTGCCAAAGATGCGGTTACCTGATCTGCTGTACCAGGTCTGCTGTACAAATCGGTCATGTCAAGAAATGGCGCCTTGCGAATTAATGAGCTCCTCTCTGCCACTAAATTATCCCTATTCTCCCTGCGTCGCCCATCTGCCGGACGAACAGCATCTGCCGGAATCATCCACGCCGAGCCCCAATGTTCTGCTCCCGGAATTCTGCCTCTCCTACAGAGATCCTGCACATTTCTCACGGAGGTGTTCCATCTCGTTGCCGCCTGCTGTGCCGTCATCATCCTCATATTGTGTGCCTCATACCCTTTCTAATATGCGTTTGTCCGCATATTGTCTTTTGTCTTATTGTACTGCTTTTCAATACAAAAAGCGAGTCCCCGGTGTGTACAAATCCTGCTGCGCACCTCTAAGACTCGCTCTGTTAATAATTGCACTCCTCATTACCGCCATACATCTTAACCACCTGACGATATAGGGGCTGTTTAGGGTAAAGCACCAATTCCTGCATCAGCCCGTCGTTCCACAGGACTTTGGCTCGAATTCTGCCGTGCCCATCTATTCTGATTGTGGTTTCTCTCTGTGACAGGGCCTCGCTCCCGACAAATGCCCCCAGAGGGCCAAATGCCCAATACCCCAGAATTGCACCAGCCAGGGCTCCCTTGGTCCTCGTATGAACAACAGGCACACTTGCATCGACAACATCTACTACTGCTGCCAGCTGATATGGCGTCTTGTCGTTGATCCCAAAATCAACCGTAGGATATGTGGCAACCAACTGCTCCACAAAGGTTCGCCAAAACCGGCGACTGGTCATGCTGTGTATCTGGAACTTAGCATGAACGACGAGTCCTGCTTCTGCCTGCTGAAAGTCAAACCTAACCCTGGCAGGGCTCAAAGAAACAAATCCCTTTGCGCGCCAAACGCCCACTTTGCCTCTGAAACTACCTCCCAAAGATGTAATAACGCCTGTTATCAGGGTAATGGTAGATTCTTTTGAAAACGGCGATATAAATGCGTACATCGTTTCCTCACTTCCTAATATACGTGTATTGGCCTCTCTTGCGGAGAACCTCTGTCAGCTCCTTGCCGTACATCTTTTTGTCGCGGTTGTACCGCTCGATATCCACCACCATGGGAATAACCTCCTTTGGCTGCGGCAAAGGCTTTGTTGTCATGTAGCCTCCTCGCTGACGTTTCTTGATTTGCTCCATGGAGGACATGCCTCTCCTCACGTCTGCCCAGTACTCGTCCCAGTCAAATCGTGTGCCCTTAGGTGCAACGGGCTCTGCTTTTTCTTTGATTATTTCTTTTCCCAAAAACATGGCCGATAGAATCGCTAAAATGTTTATCATAGTACAACCTCCTGTGGGAATTGTTTTGAGCTAAGAACTATTTGAGATAAGAGTTAAGAGATAAGAGATAATAAAGTTGGTTAGTTTATAGCTGGACAACTCTTCGCTAGCCCGCTTTCTTTACTTTTCACTTTTATCTCTTAACTGCTCTTAGTTCTTGCCTATAATATATCATCCCCAGGTGTCCAATAAGCTGGACTTTGGTAGTTAGGATCTAAGAGATAACAGATAAAAAAGTGGGTTAGTTTATAGCTGGACAACTATTAACTAGCCAACTTTATTATCTCTTAGTTCTTAACTTTTAACTACTCTTTTAACTTCCCAAATAAGCTGTTATAATTTAGAAAATATGTTTGTTTTTGGAGTTCCCACCATGTCGTCCCGCACCTACATCGCCATAGACCTTAAGTCCTTCTTCGCTTCGGTGGAGTGTGTGGAGCGCGGACTCAATCCCCTGACCACTAACTTGGTTGTGGCAGACATGAGCCGCACGGAAAAGACCATCTGCCTCGCGGTCACCCCTTCTCTTAAGGCTCACGGCATTCCGGGCCGTCCCAGGCTCTTTGAGGTTGTCCAAAAGGTTCAGCAGGTCAACAACTTGCGCAGATCCAAGGCTCCTGACCGCAAGTTTACCGGTTCTTCCTACCTGGACACAGAATTGCAGGCCTTCCCTGATTTGGAGCTGGATTATATCGTCGCACCTCCTCAGATGGCCAAATATATGGAATACAGCACCAGGATCTACAACATTTATCTCAAATACATTGCACCCGAGGATATGCACGTCTATTCCATCGATGAGGTTTTCATGGACGTTACATGTTATCTTCAGACATACGGCATGACTGCCCGGCAACTCGCTATGCACATTATTCAGGACGTTTTGCGCACCACTGGCATTACGGCTACCGCAGGCATCGGTCCCAATATGTATCTGTGCAAAATTGCCCTGGACATTGGCGCCAAACATGTTCCCCCAGATAAGGACGGCGTACGCATTGCGGAAATGGATGAACTTTCCTACCGACAGCAGCTATGGAGTCACAGGCCTTTGACGGACTTTTGGCGGGTGGGACGCGGTTATGCCCGAAAATTAGAAAAACACGGCCTATACACCATGGGAGACGTGGCCCGTTGCTCCATTGGTGGACCATCGGACTACCATAATGAGGACTTGCTCTATCGCCTCTTTGGCATAAATGCGGAATTACTCATTGACCACGCCTGGGGATGGGAGCCTTGCACCATTGCGGATATCAAGGGATACCGTTCCTCGACTCACAGTCTGGGCTCTGGCCAGGTCCTGCAGCATCCTTACGACAGCACTCGGGCGGAGGTAGTCGTGGCCGAAATGGCAGATCAACTGAGCCTTTCCCTTATGGCGAAGGGCGTTGTTGCCGACCAACTAGTTTTGACCATTGGATATGACATAGAGAATTTGGCGGACCCTGACCGCAGGGCCAAATACACAGGGCCTGTCACCATGGACCCCTATGGCAGGGCCATGCCAAAGCATGCCCATGGCTCCATTAACCTGGGCACATACTGCTGTTCCTCTCAGCGCTTTGTGGAATGCGCCCGCCAGCTGTTCCAGCGGATCGCCCATCCCGACCTGCTGATTCGCCGCCTGAACCTGGTGGCCAACCACGTAACCTACCGCTCCCAGTTGCCCCCAGGCTCCCTGGAGGAGCAGCTTGACCTGCTGAGCCTCTGTGACTCCTCCTGCAGCCAGGAGGACGCCCAGCGGGAGGAGCGCATGCAGCAGGCCGTGCTGACGATCAAAGAAAAATTTGGCAAAAACGCTATCCTGCGGGGCCTTAGTCTGGAAGATGGCGCCACGGCCATAGAACGCAATCAGCAGATAGGAGGGCACAAGGCATGAGGACACCATACGACGACATCATCAACCTGCCTCACCATCAGTCTGCCACCCGCCCCCACATGTCCAACTCTGCCCGTGCCGCCCAGTTTGCACCGTTTGCTGCCCTGGTTGGCTATGACGATGCCGTGGCAGAGGCCGGGCGCCTTACCGAGGCCCGCATACTATTGGACGAGGACCAGCTGGCGGAGCTTAATTGCGACCTGCAGATTATTATGGGACAGCTACAGATGGGTCATCAGCCTACTGCTGCTATTACCTATTTTGAGCCGGACAAACAAAAAGAGGGCGGTCAGTATATCACCAGGACCTCCCCCATCAAAAAAATAGACTGTCTAAAACGCCTGCTCGTCCTGTCAGACGATGCCGAAATCAGCCTCGATTACATTTATAAAATTGACACTCAGCCTACTATAGCTCCTTGATCCATTGTTCCAGCATTTGTCTTGTAGCCGTTGCTTTGCCTTGAATCAGGTTTGCACTGCCTCCGCCTTTGCCACAAATTCCCTGATTGATCTCCTTAATCCTAGGTCTCAGGTCACAGCTGGCAGATGATATAACATACCTATACTGGCCCTCTCCCGTCTCTGAAAACAGTGCGAATATGCCATCACACAGGGTTTTGCCCCTGTCTGCCACGGGTATCATCACATCGTACTCCCAGTTGTCCACAAACATGGCCAGGTTGGTCTCTCCCAGAGACAAGTTGTCCAGCTCTCTCAGGGCCTGTTCCACCCGAGCCCCCTTGAGTCTGTAGGCCAGATCTGCGCACTCCTTCTGGAGCCTTACTACACCATCCACAACGGTATCCTGGGGCACTGCCAACATGGCCGATAGCTCTGCTGTGGCAGTATATCTCATGCGGTAATCCTTAAGCAACCTGAATCCCGCTGTCATATTGAGACGCACGCCCTTTTTGTGCTTCACACAATCCAGTATTTTCAGCATCCCCACCTCTCCTGTAAAGGCAACGTGTGGTGCACAGCAGGCACACACATCCACTCCCGGTATGGTGACAATGCGAACATTCTCTGTCAACTCCAACTTGCTACGGTACTCCAACATCTCCAACTCTGCCGCATCTGGAAAGCCAGTCTCCACCGGCATATTGGACGCAATAACGGCGCAGGCAATGTCCTCCACCCTATCTAGTTGCTCCCGGGTAAGGGGGCCGTCAAAATCCAGGGTAACATAGTCCTTCCCCAGATGAAAACCCACATTGTCATAGCCGTACAAAGTATGTACGATGCCAGAAATAATATGCTCTCCTGTGTGGCACTGCATTTTCTCAAATCGCTCAGGCCAATTAATGGAGCATTCCACGATGGTTCCCACCTCCAAGGGCTGTTGCACCTTGTGCCAAATGGTGTCCCCCTCCTCCTGTACGTCAATGACGTCAACACCCTCTATAACTCCGGTGTCGGAATACTGGCCTCCGCCCTCTGGAAAAAATGCTGTGCGGTCCAGCTCCACCAGCCAGCCGCCATCGGCCTCCACGCAATCCAATACTGTGGCCGAAAAATCCTTAATGTGACTATCTCTATAATATAATTTCTCTGACATGTTAGCCCTCCGATCCAGTCTATCTTACCACAAAGGGCCTCTTTGCTCTATATGGGCTTTTTTACACGAATTGTATAGGACACCTCGCCCTGATCCTCGCTGCGGAGCATGGTTATTCCCTGGGTGGTCGCCCCTATCATCTCCACGGTTTTTCTGACGGTATTGTCTATCATGCGTATGTTGCCCGTTCCCCTGAGCTGAATTCGTGACCCATAGTCTGTCCTGCTCTGGGTCTGTCCTGCAGCCTCTAGCTGAACCCTTCGACAAATTTCGCCAATTTTACACAGATGCCAGCCTAGCGCTCTGCAAAAGGCCATCCTGCTGTCCCGTCCCCTCCGACGGGAATAAGCTCTGACTAAATCCGCGTCCGCAAGAGGCTCCCTCTGAACATTGTCCACCAATGCAAACTCCTCTGCTCCCCGGTCATCCATGGGAATCACCACCGCCGGTACCCTACGCATACCAATCTCCTTGGCCGCCTTCAGCCTGCGATGTCCCGCCACTAACATTAGCACCTCTCCTTCCACCGGTCGCAAAACCAGTGGGTTCAGCATGCCTACCTCTTTAATAGAATCCCCCAACTCCCGAATGCCATTGTGTGGGATTCGCTCTCTGAGTCTGCTCTCCGGCAGGGTAATTTTGTCTATATCCACGTAGCTTATTATTTCCATGGCCACCTCCCAAGGGTATTTTTACCTTGACCGCACCTCTATGTAAATAAAAACATATCGATGGTTTTCGCCATGTTGTAATGGTTTTCGATGCAAAACAAAGCCCATCTTGTTAGCAGATGGGCTCTTTTACCGCTTTTCCTGTTTTGCGGGGATATTTTGACGATAACTTTTCTGTCTTTCGGAAGGAATAAATCTGTCTCTTTATGCTCTCCTGCTGTGTATCCTCCCAGCTAAGACAGATTTCCTGCAGATTCAGCAGCTTTAGGTTAAGGGCCCTGGCCGCCTTTTCGTATGGTGGCTCCATATCCGTCTTGGGCCCCTTCATGGCCAGCATACGTCCCCCTACCTTTGTAAATGGGGAACAATATTCCACCATAACCGGCAGGGCTGCCACGGCGCGTCCTACCGAAATATCATAAGCCTCCCTCATTTCCTTGCCCTGGCCACTGAGCTCCTCAGCTCTGCCCCAGATGGCCTTGGCGTTGGTCAGGCCTAGCCTCTCTACGGCGCTATTGATAAATGTTACCTTTTTGCCTGTGGCCTCCAGCATAGTCACCTTCAACTGAGGCAGCATGATGGCCAGAGGAATGCCTGGCAGACCTGCTCCGCTACCGATGTCGATGAGGGTAGTGCCTTCTGTGACCGCTCCAATTTCCGCAAGGAGTGCCAGCGAATCCACAAAATGCTTCATTATAAACTGCTCAGGCTCCGTAATAGCCGTCAGATTGGTGTGAGTGTTGTACTCCAGCATGTATTCCATATACTGGTTCAACAAGCTGGCTTGCTCCTGACTGACCTGTATTCCGTTGTGCTGACAATAACTTATGATTTTGTCCGTCATTTTTGTCCCTTTCTCCTGGCAAGCTCGATCAGCAGCACAGAAATGTCCGCTGGACGAACTCCTGTAATGCGGTTTGCCTGTTCCAATGTCTCCGGCCTGATTTTGTCTAGCTTGGTGGCTCCCTCCTTAGAAAGGCCCGACAAACTGAGGTAGTCCAAATCCTCCGGCAACCTGATCTGCTGGTTTTTCTTAAAGGCCTCCACCTGTTCCTGCTGGTTCTTGATGTAGCCGCTGTACTTTACTCGAATCTCCACCTCGTTTTGCACGTTCTGCGGCAGATCCGGTCGCTTTCTGTCGAAAATCGCAATATCGCTGTATGTCAGCTCCGGCCTCCTCAAGAGATTGGCCAGTGTTGTTCCGTTCTGCGGTCTGGCGGTGCCCCTCTGATCAAAGAACTCCTGGAACTCCTGACCGGTACCCAGGTGTTTGGCCTCCAGCCTGTCAATTTCCTGCTGAATTGTCTGCTGCTTATCCAAAAATGCCTGCCATCTGCTATCTGAAATCAATCCCACAGATCTACCCTTGGGGGTAAGGCGTGCATCTGCATTATCTTGCCTCAGTAACAACCTGTATTCTGAACGGGATGTCATTATCCTATAGGGCTCGTCAGCTCCCGTTGTAACCAAATCGTCTATCAGCACACCGATGTATCCCTCGGAACGATCGATGGTCATGGGCTCCCTGCCCTGAATCTGCAATGCTGCATTAATTCCAGCCACTATTCCCTGGGCTGCCGCCTCCTCATATCCTGAGGATCCGTTAATCTGTCCTGCAGAGAACAATCCGCGGTGCTTTTTGAATTCCAAAGTGGACCTGAGCTGCAGAGAATCGATGCAGTCGTACTCTATGGCATATCCTGTGCGCATTACCTCCACGTTCTCCAATCCCTGGATGGAACGCAACATCTCCAGCTGCACCTCCTCCGGCAAAGAAGAACTCATCCCCTGGACGTACATTTCCTCTGTATTCATGCCCAGCGGCTCAATAAATACCTGGTGACGATGCCTGTCGGGGAATCGCATAACCTTGTCCTCGATGGAGGGGCAATACCGTGGGCCAATGCCTGAAATCTTGCCTGAATACAGCGGACTTCTACCAATATTAGCCCTGATAATGTCATGGGTTTTTTCATTGGTCCAGGTCAAGTAGCAACATGCACTGTTTGTGACCTGCTGACTATCGTAGGAGAAGGGCTCCACGTCCTCGCCCTCCTGAATTTCCATTTTTGAGAAGTCCACGCTACGACGGCTGACTCTGCAGGGGGTGCCCGTCTTAAACCTAAACAGCGTTATACCCAGCTTGCGCATTGCGTCGGACAGGCCAATGGCTGCATGAATTCCGTCAGGGCCTGATGTCTGCTTATACTCTCCAACGATGATAGAGCCTGCCAAATATGTGCCTGTGGTGAGAATCACCGCCTTGGCCCTATAAACACCGCCGGTTGGCGTGACGCACTCCCAGTCCTCTCCGTCCTCGGTTCTGCGCAGGTCTATTATCTCTCCCTGGCGCAACAACAAGTTGGGGGTCTGCTCCACAACCTGCTTCATATATTCCTGGTAGTGTCTCCTGTCAATCTGTGCCCTCAGAGAAAATACTGCAGGACCCTTTCCGCGATTTAACATGCGAATCTGGATCATATTTGCATCCGCCGCCCTGGCCATTTCACCGCCCAAGGCATCTATCTCTCTGACCAGATGGCCCTTTCCCGTTCCTCCTATGCTGGGATTACATGGCAAATTTGCCACGGCGTCCATATTTATGGTGAACAAAATAGTCTGACAGCCCATTCGTGCCGCAGCTAAGGCCGCCTCGCATCCTGCGTGACCTGCGCCTACCACTATTACGTCTACTTTGCCTGCATTGTATTCCATACGCCTTATTTTCCCACACAATAGGAGCTGAACATCCTGTCGATGGCCTCCATGTCTATATATCTTCCTGTAAGTTCATTCAGTGCCTGTACGCCGCTGCTAATCTCAGTGTACAGCACGTCAAGGGGAATCCCGCCCCTGCCCGCATCCACGGCTCTGCACAGATGGGCAAGTGCCCTCTGTACCAATTGTTTCTGCCTCTCATTGACCAAAATGCCCTGACCCATAAGGTCATCCTCAGAAGCACACTGCTGCAGGATTGCCTCCTGCAATCGATCCAACCCCTGGCCATTCAGAGCGCTGATGGTGATGGCGGAATATGTCTCCACCGGGATGCTGCTGAGGAAGGCCTCGGCCTTGTCCTCTCCGCAAAGATCCACCTTGTTTGCCACTAGAACAACGGGAACCTTCTCTCCATAACTGAGACACGTCTCCCTGGCCTCTCGTGCCTGAGCCTCCAGGTCGGCACACATATCCACCATGTAAATGATAAGGTCTGCTGTCTCCATCTTGGCATACGCCCTGTCGATGCCGATTTTCTCCACAGGGTCCAAAAACTCTCCCTGTCTGAGGCCTGCGGTGTCCACAAACCTTACCCTATATCCTCCGATGCTTATGGCCTCCTCCACGGTATCTCTGGTAGTACCGGGAATGTCCGTAACGATTGCTCTCTCCTCGCCCAGCATCCTGTTGAGCAGGGATGATTTCCCTGCATTGGGTCTGCCGCATATTACTACCAGCAGGCCGTCCCTGATTTTGCGACCAGAATCAAAGGTGCCTGCCAACCTGTTGAGACCTGCAACCACCGGCTCCAGTTCCCGAGCCACGTTCTGAGGACCGTAATCAAAAGAGTCCAGCTCATCAAAGTCTGTGGACAGATCGATTTTGGCGCAAATGCCTGCCAGGTCATCTGCCAGTTGCCCAAGTTCACGGGATAGGGATCCCTCCATTTGCTGAATTGCCACCCTGGCCGCCTTGTCAGCCGATGCTCCGATCAAATCCATGGTTGCCTCTGCCTCTATCAGGTCCATTTTGTTGTTAATAAATGCCCTCTTTGTGAACTCGCCTGGTTCGGCAGGCAGAGCCCCTGCATTCAGCACTAGCTGCAGAATCTTTCTGGTGACCAGAACGCCGCCGTGGCAGTTTATCTCTACCACGTCCTCTCCCGTGTATGTTCTGGGTGCCTGCATTTTGCTGACCAGAACACGATCTACGGTCTCTCCTGTAACTGGATCGACAATCCTGCCATAGGTGATTGTGTTGGGTTCTTTAGACAAAAAACCTCCAGAGCAAACAAAAAGGCGGTCGCAAATAGCAAAAGCCTCGCAACCGCTTATTTTGATTATACTTATTCCACTTGTTCCCAGCGATGTTGCAATCGCCGCAATTGTCGTGTCCATCATTATCTGACAGGTCTGATGACTACCTTTCTGTTGGGTTCCTCGCCTACGCTGTAGGTCTCTACTCCCTTGTATCCCTGCAATGCAGAATGAACGATCCTGCGCTCGTTAGGGTTCATGGGCTCCAGTGTGATTGGTCTCCTGTACTTGGAAACCTTGTCTGCTGTTCTCTTTGCCAAACGAATCAGAGCGGACTCTCTCTTAGCCCTATAATTCTCTGCGTCGATGCTAATCTTATAATACTTGTCTCTGTTTCTGTTTACAACAAGACCTACCAAATACTGCAGTGCATCCAGAGTCTCGCCTCTCCTGCCGATGAGCAGTCCCAGGTCCTCGCCCTGAACCTCAATGCTGATGGTGTTGTCGCTCACCTCTGTCACCAGTTCTACCTCAAGGCCCATAGCCTCACAAACAGAAATGATGTACTCGCAGGCCAGCTCCTCTTCCTCAAGGAAATCGTCCTCTGCCTCAACAACAGGCTCTGCTACTGCATGAACTGCCTCGGGCTCACTTACTGCTGCCTCAACTGCGTCTACAGTCTCATTGTCCAAAACGGTAACGCGAATTCTCGCATTCTTAATCTTGCCAAAGAGTCCCTTGGATGGCTCCTCAATTACGACATAGTCCACCTGCTCGCGGTCCACACCAAGGAGCTTAAGCGCCTCCTGAAGTGCCTCCTCTATTGTCTTGCCAAATGTCTCTACTGACTTAGTCATTCTTTTCCTCCTGATGCAGCTCTGCCTCCTTGGCCTTCTGCTGCTCCTCAATTATTTTCTTCTTAAGCTCCAGCTCTTGCTGGCGGGCAATCTCCTTCTTGGCATCCTCTGCCTTAGCGTACTTCATAAGCACAAGCTGAAGTCCTGTGGAAACGGTGGTAGATGTCATCCAGTAAATAGACAAACCTACGGGGAACTTAAAGGCCAAGAATAGTGAAATCAAAGGCATATAGATAGACATGCAGCCATTCATTGGGTTTTTAGCGTTCTCTGCCTGCTCTGGCTGAGTTGCCTTCATGTTGATCTTGTTCATGAAGAAGGACAGCGCTGCAGAAGCTAAGGCCAAAATAAACAATGGCAAATAAATCTTCCACTGCTCGCCAAATACCACATTGGGATGCCAGTCAGGAATACGTCCCAGGTTCATGCCGAACATATCCATGTTGAACAAGTTGTTCTGCAGGCCGAACTCTGTAAAAAATTCTGCAGGAAGAACATCCTTGTGCAGCATAATTGTGATCTGGTAATAAGCTGCTCTTGTTGTGAGCTCAAGTCCCTCTACTGCACCAGAAACAATGGTGCATGCCTTCTCGATAGCTGCTGCAGACCAGTTAAATACGTACTGCAAGGGGCTACCGATAACCTGCCACAGTATCATGATAACGGGCAGCTGGATGAGCAGAGGAGTACATCCGCTCATGGGGTTGTAGCCGATAGATTCGTACAGCTTCTGCTGCTCTGCCTGGAGTCTCTGCTGATCGTTGCCGTACTTCTTCTGAAGGTGCTGGAGCTGAGGATTAATCTTCTGCAGTTGGAGAGTGGATCTACATCTCTTAATTGTGAGAGGAATCATCAACAGCTGAACGATTACTGTGAAGTAAATAATTGCCAAACCATAGTTCTGGAAGGCAATTGTGTTATACATCCACAGGAAAAAAGCACCAATGGGCTTAATAATAAAATCGAACATATTTATCTCCTGTTATTTTGCTTGTTGTTCTATGGGACAGGGTCATATCCACCTTTGCAAAAGGGGTTACACCTTAAAAGTCTCCATAACGCTAGAAAGCCCCCTTTGAGGGCTCCATGTTTTTGTATTGCTTCGTAGGCGTATTGAGAACACGTGGGAACGAATCTGCACGTGGGTAATCCCTTTAATTTAGATAGATGATTCTGGTAATACCGAATCATCCAAAGGAATATTTTCTTCACCTGTACTATCCTTTTTGAAAAGCTCTAATTTACCAAATAGATACTTAAGCTCGGAATTGACCATATAATAGTCGGGCTTAGGGTTGCAGGCGCGGGCTACTATTACCATATCTATACCTGTAATGAGCCCTGGTTCGAGTTTAGAGTAGTTTTCCCTGCTGAGACGCTTTGCCCTATTTCTCTCAACGCTGTTGCCAAAATGCTTGACCTGGCTGACAGCCAGCCTGTTATAAGGCAGTCGATTATATCTGACGTATACCGTCAAATAACGACCAGCCTTAAACTTGCCGTGCCTAAAGGTCCTGACAATATCGCTACCTCGCTTGAGAGAGACTGTATTGATCATCCGAAATCACTAAAAATAAGACCTGAAATACAAGTCTTATGCAGAGAGAACCTTTCTGCCCTTTGCTCTTCTGGCCTTGAGAACCTTGCGGCCATTAGCTGTGCTCATTCTGAGGCGGAAACCGTGCTTCTTGCTTCTGGATCTTGTGTTGGGATTAAATGTCTCTTTCATATATAAAAACCTCCAAGTTTTTTGCGTAAATTAATAGTAACCCTACAAGGGCATACGGATGAATTATATTTGAGATGGAATTTTGTGTCAACTCCTAGATTTAGTGTATAGCGGGACGGAAAGGGGACTAATGTGGAGTTAAGAGTTAAAAGTTAAAAGTTAAAAGTGAAGAGTGAAAAGTGAAATGGGGAGCGAAGCTATGAAGGTTTGTGTGCATTTTACAGGCGATGAATATGAATTCATTTGATACAGCCTACTACGTTCTGTCTGAAGTCGTTTCAACTTCATTGTAAACACGGACGATATTGTCAACAGTTGCTCCGGCTTGGGTAACTATACAGTTAATTATAACGCCAATTGTACTTTCTTTGTCTTTTTCTTTCAGCTTATTTTCTAGTTCTTTTACCTTTAAGACTAGATCTTTAGACTCTGGAGGTGCATTAGGAACTATTCCTTTCTCCTCTGCATATGTGGGCATGTTATGTTTTCTACGGTATGCCCTTA
>JAZNEA010000021.1:0-3447 GCA_045588325.1 Clostridia bacterium | reverse complement strand
TTGTCTTCCTAAGACCGCTTGGCCTCCGACTTGAGTTTGTGATTTTGCAGTTCCCCTTAATGTTAATATCGCCTGACAAACAAGTGTTAGGGCCTATTTCTGTGCCCTCGCCAATTGAAACGTTTTTACCTATAAAAACTGGGGGATTTATCTTCACTCCCGGTATATTATCCCGGCTCTCAGTCCTGCCTGACAGATAGAGCTTTCCTGATACAGCGTCACGGACACCATCTAAATATGATTCAGGATCACCAATATCCTTCCAATAGCTATTAAACTGGTATCCAAAAACGTTGGCACCAGCTTTGATAATTGCTGGGAAAAACTGACTGCCAAAATCTACGGCCTCATCTTTAGGTATCATGTCAATGGCCTTGGGAGTCAGCACGTATATACCTGTATTGATAATTGTGGATTCTGCCATTCCCCAACTTGGCTTTTCCATAAAGCCAGTAATCTTGCCATCCTTATCCATATTCACACAGCCAAATCTTGTTGGATCACTGGACTTTGTCAGCGCAATAACTGCGTCTCCATTTGTCTTTTGCAAATGGTCAACAACCTTTACATATTCCACATCTGTCAAGGCATCTCCGCACAAAACAAGACAATTTTCCTGTGAGCCATCCATGATTTTTGCAACACATCCTGCGGTGCCAATGTCCTCGTCCTCCTTGAAATACGTTATTTCCATATCCAAATCAGAGCCGTCTCCAAAATAATCCGAAATAACATTTCCCATGTACCTTAGGGCAATGGTAACCTGACGAATCCCCTGTTCCTTAAGGGCCATTAGCGTCCACTCCAACAAAGGCTTGTCCAAAATTCTGATCATAGGCTTAGGTCTGGTACTGGTTAGCGGTCTGAGTCTGGTGCCTTCTCCACCTGCAAGAATAATTGTCTTCATAAAAAATAGCAGTCCTCTTTTGTATTTGGACTACTATTCTGTGTATCTATGTAATTTTTATACCTTGCCGTTGTACGCGGATAACAGTTGCTCCCTTAATTCCTCCGGCGCACTCCACATGCATCCGCAGAATTTCTGACGGTACAAGCCAATATCCTTGGCCATTTGCTGACCCTGACGGTATCCCAGCCTATAATCCTCATAGTGAAAGCGGATACCATATTTGTCGGCCAACTGCCTGCATTTTTTGATAATGTATTCGTGATCCTGCCAGAGGCTGACCAGCAATGTGGTTGTAAATGCGCTGTATCCGTTTTCCTTGGCGTACTTTGCGGCGTACTCTAGCCTTAGGTCGTAGCACATCATACACCTGAGGTGGTTTTCCTCCGGACCGTATTTAGCCCATTTGTCCATGAGGAAATCCGAAGTTGTCACAATCTCAACGCCGTAATGTTCACATGCCAAAACCGCGTTCTCTTTGCGCCTGTCAAACTCCTCCTGCGGATGTATATTGGGGTTATAATAGAGTCCCGTAACATCCTCCGGAGCATATTCCTCGAGCAGTCTTGACAGCGGGAACATGGAACATGGGCCACAACAAATATGTAATAACAATTTATTCCCCATGATGCCCTCCCATCAAGGTCTGAGCCCTACGCAAATCGCCTCTGCTGATGGCGTCTCGTATCACAGTGCTGCTCACCTTTTGACCATCTCTGAGTACCAGAGGCACGATTATAGAATCAATCCCTGCCTTTGCACACATTTCTCTCATATCCTGGGCACTAGCCAAACCGCCCTTTCCAAAGGTAAAGTCCTGGCCGACTACCACACATGCTATATTGCATTGTTTCAAAGACTGAACAAAGTCCTCAGGTGCTGTTTCTGCAAAATCTGATGTAAAGTCCCTGCAATAGTACTGGTCAATTCCCAGTTCGTCCAAGAGTCTGATCTTCTCTGCCGGAGAGGTCAGAACAGGAGCCTCTTTAAAAGGAGAAAAAGTGTATACGAGGGACACATATCCCCTCTCCCTGGCATAATCCACTGCCTTAGACAATATCTCCCTGTGCCCCAGATGAACTCCATCAAAGCATCCTATACAGGCGCATCTAGGCTTGTCTGATGATGTCAGATGCTCCAAAATAATCATGTGTCAAACCTCTTCTCAATCTTAAGCATGCCGTCGCGAACTCTGGCTGGACCCAGGAATGCCTGTCCATATGCGCGGTACAGTCCATCGGGCAGATCCACCTTTACAGGAACGCCATTGGATGCCTTACTAAGCTGTTTACCTTGGAGATATACCTCTGGCAAATCCCCAAAAATGTTATCCACAGGCAAAATCATCTGGTCAATGGTACCCTCATCCAGAGCGTTCTCAAACTGCGACAGGCTGACGCACATATCGCCTTTTACAGATCCGCAGGACGTGCGATACAGATATGACATACATGCAGGACAGCCAAGCTTTTCTCCAATGTCGTGGCACAAGGACCGGATATATGTGCCCTTGGAAACCTGCACATCAAAGAGAACGCGAACTTGCCCCTCATCACGCAGGATGCTATTAACAGAAATGCTGTGAATGGTAACCCGGCGAGAGGGCAACTCTACGGTCTCTCCCCTGCGAGCCACATCATACATCCTCTGGCCATCTACCTTAATGGCAGAATACATGGGAGGAACCTGATCTATCTCCCCGCAAAAAGATTCAACTGCAGCTATGATTTCGTCGTCAGATGCAGTGCAGGAGGCGCGCATCAACTCCTGGCCATCCGTATCGTATGTATCGGTAGATAATCCCAGCAGCATTTCTGCCCTGTATGTCTTGCTGTCATACTCAAAATACGGTATAGCCTTTGTACCCCTCCCGAGACACAACACCATAACACCCATGGCGTTTGGATCCAGAGTGCCAGTGTGTCCTACCTTTTTGGTAGACAGTCGCCTGCGAACATAATTGACCAAATCAAAGGAGGTCATGTGCGCTGGCTTAAGCATGTAAATATATCCGTTAAACGAGCTCATTATCGATAATATATCCTGCAACAATATCTGCCGCCGTTCTTGCATCTGCATTTACTCTGCATCCTGCAGCATTAACATGTCCGCCGCCACCAAATGCAGCTGCAACACTTGCCACGTTGGCGTTTTTGCTCCTCAAACTACACTTTGTATCTCCATCGGCGGTCTCTTTGGCAAGAATTGCGATTTCACAACCCTCAGTTGCAAAAATTACATTCACAATGCCGTCTGTTTCTCCCTCTGTGCAACCGGTCTCCTCCAATAATTGTCGGGTAATATAGGCGGCACAGATTTTACCCTGGGCGTACTGCAACTCATTGGCCAAACAATGTCCCATCACCCTGTTTCTGGCATATGAGGACGCCTTAAACAGCCTGAATGAAATCTCATCCACATGAACAGATGAGAACCTACACAATGCGGCAGAAACAAGCATGGAGTTGACCGTTGTGTTCTTCTGCGACAATCCACCTGTGTCGGAGCTGATTGCGGTATAGAGGCACAGGGCCTCATCC
>JAZNEA010000020.1:0-2663 GCA_045588325.1 Clostridia bacterium | reverse complement strand
GAGATAGACGAGATTCATAGAATAATAGGGAGGTAGACCATGAACGCCATCTTTCTAAAAGTAATTGAACTCTCTATTGCAGCTGCATGCATAGTGGTTGTCATCCTTGCATTGCGCTTGCTTTTGAGGCGCAGGGCACCTAAATGGGTTATGTGCGCCCTGTGGATTTTGGTTGCAGTCAGATTGGTGTTCCCGTTTACCATTGAGAGCGTTCTCAGTATGCAACCAGATATAGACGACATAAAAACAAGTATTACAGATACCTTGCCTTCTCAGAATGCTGTAGGAAGTGGTGGACAGGGAGTTGCCAAGCCTGGTAGCAATGCCACAATTATTCAGCCTGGCAGTAGTTCCACAGTCACTAAGCCTGATAATAACGCAACTGTTATTCAGCCAGGTGATTCTACCTTGGTGGATCCAGAAGTAGAACATGACGTAAATCCGGACAATAGCATAGACTGGTTAAACGTAGCTACTATGGTTTGGGTAGTCGGCATGTGCGCCATGGTTGGATATGCAATTGGCAGCGTGCTGGTGCTGCGAATGAGCCTTACAGAGTCCACTCTCATGGAAAAGGGCATTCGTCAGAATGGTTCTGTGGACAGTCCGTTTGTATTGGGTATCTTTAAGCCAACAATTTATTTGCCTTACTCTCTAAGTCAAAGGGATAGAGATTTTGTTATTGCACACGAGCGCACCCATATTAGTAGAGGAGACCACCTGTGGAAACCCTTTGGCTACCTCTTGTTGTCCTTCCACTGGTTTAATCCTCTTCTTTGGGTGGCGTATGTAATCCTATGCAGAGACATAGAGGCCGCATGTGACGAAAAGGTTATTAGCCAATACACCAAGGAAGAGCGTCAGGCCTATTCTCTGACACTGCTGAACTGCAGTTGTAAGCGCAAGAGGATAACTGCATGTCCAGTGGCATTTGGAGAGGTAGGAGTTAAGGAGCGCATTAAGGGCGTAATGAACTACAAGAAACCTAGTTTCTGGATAGTGGTTGTGGCCATTTTGGCAGCCATTGCAGTAGCAGTTACGTTCCTCACATCTCCGCCTAAAGGATCTGAGGAGGTCCCTAGCCCAACACCTACTGCAAGTCCCACCGCAACGCCCACAGCAACGCCTAAGCCCACCGCAACGCCTACACCTGTGCCAACACCTGTTAGCTATGACGTTCCGCAGTTGGATATGAGTGTATATGTGGAAGAGGATGGATATGTCCACGTAAGCCTTAAGAATGTTGATTATTCTAAAGGAGATAGAGTTTTTGCAAATGGTTCTTTTGAGATAAGGCGCCTGGTAAATGGCGTATGGGTACAGATAGATCCTTCATACGTATATGTTGATAACTGGGTTTTTGAATATACAGATTTTACAGGATTCAATGTGCCAATAAAACTTTTGATGCCTGAAAGGTTTGTGGACGGAGAGACATACCAAGTGAGTTTGGCATTAACTACCGACAGGAATCCATCTAAAGGACAAAAATTCACAAAAAGTGCAGAGTTTGTGTATGAGGCGTACGAGAAAAACTATGGATGGACAGAGCACTATCCAAAACCTCTTGAGGAGATTAAAGTATATTACTCCGAAGAGGCCATAATCGATGGAGGTTTCGTAGTAAGGGATGGGGAAGTATGGTCGGATGGATATAATCATTATGAAATGTTATTAAGTTGGATTCGTCAGGGTATTAGTTGTGTAATGAGGTTTACGACTATAACACATGAACCATATAAGCTTACTCCACGTGATTTCGTTTTTGACGGAACAAAGTACACTATAAGAACCTTGGTTGATATGGAAAACGGTACTGTCGAAAGCAAAGATTACAAGTATCTTATTCTGTTTGACGGACCAAAGGAAACGCCGGATGCAGATTATGATTATTACGAAAGATATGTTTTGACAAATTCCGCAGACGTGACATGGGAGCAGATATATAGAGGCGAATACACAGACTACTTTGTGCTTTTCGAAACTTTGACAAGCTATCCTAGCAACTTGAAGTTGAATCAGGGAATTTCTAAGATTACGTTGGAATACAAGGGAGAATTAATTAGTCAGATTGATGATCCTGATACATGCAAATTAATTTATGATATTTTCTCGAAGGCTAAAGCTCATGACATGCAATCCGTCTGCTCATGTACGTGGTATACAGCGGATACAGATCTGGTAATGACACTTTGGTATGAGGATGGTACTACAGTAGTTATTAACCCAATTAGGGAATATGACGTGATTGTAATTGGAGATAATCATTACGCGTATACAGATAAGTATCTCCTTACTTACTATGTAACAAGCGACCGTGTAAACAAAACGCTTCTCAACTGTTTCGGACTAGAGGCATGGCCAGAATAGAGAAAACGCATAGTGTATGAATATGACATTCCTCCTGTAAAGATGGAAGTGGCAGAAACTGGGTGTCGATAGCATAGGGGAGTCCTCAAGAACGAAGACACGATAGTATCTTCCCTGGTTTCTAAGAGTGAGGCGCAGCAGAATGAGATTAATGAGATGGTAGAGAAGACATTTCAGGGATCCCTGCCTGCATTTATCGCTGCATTTTGCCAGACACAGAGCCTGAGCCAGAAGGAGATAGACGAGATTCATAGAATAATAGGGAGGTAGACCATGAACGCCATCTTTCTAAA
>JAZNEA010000019.1:0-2130 GCA_045588325.1 Clostridia bacterium | reverse complement strand
AATAGCACCTTTATTTGGAAGCATCCTTGCGAGGACTTCAATACGATGAGTCAGCTCATTGTTCACGAGAATCAGGAAGCAGTTTTCTTTATGAACGGACAGGCTCTGGATTTGTTTGGGCCTGGTAGACATACCCTTGAGACACAGAACATTCCTAAGCTTGGCAAACTGTTCAGCAATCTCACCGGCGGTGTGACGCCTTTCCATTGTGAGGTTTATTTTATCAATAAGACTGTTCAGATGGCCATTAAGTGGGGCACAGACAGTAAGGTTCATTTCCTCGACCCCAACTATGGTGTGCCATTGGAGATTGGCGCATGCGGTGAGCTGAACCTGACCGTTTCTGACTCCAGAAAGCTTTTGGTTAAGCTTGTGGGCACCATGAATGGTATTGCATGGGATGAGCGTGGGGAGGGCTTTACTAAGTCCCTGGTTTCTTCTTTCCGTCCTCTTATTTCTACAGCAGTTAAGTCAAACCTTCCTGCATGTATCAAGAACGAAAACATCAATATTTTGGAAATCGACGAGAGACTGGGCCTTTTGTCAGATGTGCTTAAGTCTAAGATCAATCCTGGATTTGAGGAGTATGGTCTCACAATTCCAGAATTCTACGTAACTACAGTTGTTCTCCCCGAGAACGATCCTAACTTTAAGAGAATTAAAGAATTACATACAATCTCTTTGCAGAAGCAGATGATTCAGGCAGAGGCTGACGTGCTCACAACTAAGGCAGATGCAGCTGCAACCGTAACTGCTGCAGAGCGCAAGATTGTCCTTGAGCAGGAGACAACCAAGACAGAGATGGCTCGTGGAGCTGCAGAGAGAGACCTTATCCGTGCACAGGCGGAGGCACAGGCTGCCAGATTGGCAGGTTTGGCAGAGGCCGAGGTTATGCGCGCTAAGGGCTACACAGAGAAGGATGTATTGCAGGCTGAGGTGCAGAAGGCATATGCAGAGGGCCTTGGAAACATGACTATCAACGGTACAGGTGGTGGCGTTGCAGGCGATATGCTTGGCCTGGGCGTTGGCCTTGCAGCTGCAGGAGCCATGAGCGGCCAGGTAGGAGAGATGTTCAAGGGATTTGGTACTGTTCCCACAGCTACAGCAGAGCCTCAGCAGGCTAAGAAGATTACATGCCCCAGCTGTAACGCAGAGATACCAGAGGGATCCAAGTTCTGCTTAGAGTGTGGTTCCAAGGTAGAGATTTTGGCTGAAAACGAGATGATTTGTCCTGCATGTGGCAAGAAGACACCTAAGGGCAAGTTCTGTATGGAGTGCGGTTCTCCATTGGTTGCAAAGTGCCCCAATTGTGGCGTAGAGGTGCCAAACGGAGCTAAGTTCTGTCTCGAGTGTGGACAGAAGCTGTAAGAGGAGGTAGCAATAATGAAAATTAGCAAGAATGTAAAATGGTTTGCCGTATCATGGATGGCAGCATTTGCCTTATTTAATGTATTAGCATTTGCATCTCCAGCAAAGCCGGGAGTTGAGAAGTATACAGCTTCTTTCTGGATCGGATATAGTTTAATTGTTCTTTCCTTTATTGGATTGTTGATTTGTGTGTATCACGCTTTCAAGAACGATAAGTTGGAGAAAGTGTTCTACAGTCTGCCAAGTATTACTGCCAGCTACGCAAGTCTTATTTCATCCCTCTTAATTGGTGGATTCTGTATGTTTGTTTCGTTCTTGCCATATTGGATCGGTGGCATCCTTTGCTGCATTGTGCTTGTGGCTAATATTGTAGCCATTGTTCGAGCCGAGATCGCAGCAAACATTGTTGAGGGTGTTGACCAGAAGGTAAAGACACAGACATTCTTTATCAAGTCTTTGGTAGTAGATGCAGATACACTTATGGCTATGGCCAAGTCCGATGCTGTTAAGGCTGAGTGCAAGAAGGTATATGAGGCTATTCGTTATTCTGATCCTATGAGCAATCCTGCCCTGGCAGCTGTAGAGAGCCAGATTACAGTTAAGTTCGCAGAGCTTTCTGATGCAGTCAAGGCCGAGGATGCAGATAAGGTGGCAGAGGTTGCCAGGGAAGTTGTGATCCTGGTCGGCGACAGAAATAAAAAGTGCATGCTACTGAAATAAGGAGTTATCATGGCAATATTTAAATGTAAAATGTGCGGTGGC
>JAZNEA010000018.1:0-9123 GCA_045588325.1 Clostridia bacterium | reverse complement strand
GAACTCTTGCCTCAGCCTGTGCCTCTGCACTAAGAGGAAGGTGAACAGCCATCTGGTCTCCGTCAAAGTCAGCGTTGAAAGCTGTACATACCAGGGGGTGAAGCTTAATAGCTCTGCCCTCTACCAAAACGGGCTCAAATGCCTGGATACCAAGTCTGTGCAATGTAGGAGCACGGTTAAGGAGAACGGGATGCTCCTTAATTACCTCCTCGAGAACGTCCCAAACGTCAGGTCTTGCGTTCTCAACTGCCTTCTTAGCTGTCTTGATGTTGTAAACGTCCTTGCCCTTGTTAACAAGCTTCTTCATAACGAAGGGCTTGAACAACTCGAGAGCCATCTCCTTTGGAATACCGCACTGATAAATCTTAAGCTCGGGGCCTACAACGATAACGGAACGGCCGGAGTAGTCTACACGCTTACCCAGCAGGTTCTGTCTGAAACGACCCTGCTTACCTCTAAGCATATCGGACAGGGACTTAAGAGGTCTGGTACCGGGGCCTGTAACAGGTCTGCCGCGACGACCGTTGTCCATCAGAGCATCGACAGACTCCTGCAGCATACGCTTTTCGTTGCGTACGATGATGGCAGGTGCATCCAGCTCCAACAGCTTCTTAAGTCTGTTATTTCTATTAATAACTCTACGATACAAATCGTTAAGGTCAGATGTGGCAAATCTGCCGCCATCCAGCTGAACCATGGGGCGCAACTCCGGAGGAATTACGGGGATAACTGTCATAATCATCCACTCAGGCTTGTTACCGGACTTACGGAAGGACTCAACAACCTCAAGTCTCTTGATGGTCTTGAGCTTCTTCTGGCTCTGGTTTGCAGACTTGTCAAGCTCCTCGCGAAGCTCTGCAGAAAGCTGCTCCAGGTCGATAGCCTCAAGGAGCTCCTTAATAGCCTCTGCACCCATACCTACACGGAATGTTGCTCCTGTCTCAGCACATGCTGCCAGAGCATCTCTGTACTCCTTCTCGGACAGAACCTGCTTGTATGCCAAGCTGGATGTTCCGGGATCAAGTACGATGTAGGATGCAAAGTACAGAATCTGATCCAACTCCTTGGGAGACAGCTCCAGGATAAGACCCATCTTGGAGGGGATGCCTCTGAAGTACCAGATATGAGAAACGGGTGCTGCCAACTCAATGTGGCCCATACGCTCTCTTCTAACCTTGGATGTTGTAACCTCAACTCCGCACTTGTCGCAGACGATACCCTTGTATCTTACCTTCTTGTACTTGCCGCAGTGGCACTCGTAATCCTTGGTGGGACCAAAGATCTTCTCACAGAAGAGACCGTCCTTCTCAGGCTTGAGAGTGCGGTAATTGATGGTTTCAGGCTTTTTAACCTCACCATAAGACCATTCCTTGATCTTATCGGGAGAGGCAAGGCCAATGCTAATTGAATCGAAAATCATGGATTCGTTATTCATCTTCATTTACCGTCCCTTCCTTAGTAATCGCCATTTTCTTCGTCATAAGAGGAATTGGCATCAACTGTGCTGTCATCAGAGCTAAAGGAACCGTCCTCTCTCTGAATGCTCCAGTCGCTGTACTCGGACTTATCTGCATTCATTGGAGTGTCCTCAAGTCCCTCCATATTAACCTCCTGGTTAATTGTGGGAGCCTTGTCGTCCTCTACGCCATATCTCTTAAGGTCAATCTCTCCGTACTCATCGGACAGAACCTTAATGTCAAGTGCCAGGGACTGAAGTTCCTTAATCAATACCTTAAAGCTCTCGGGGATACCGGGCTCTGGTACGTTCTCACCCTTTACGATAGCCTCGTAGGTCTTCTGACGTCCTACAACGTCGTCGGACTTAACTGTCAGAATCTCCTGCAGAGTATGGGCAGCACCATAAGCCTCAATGGCCCAAACTTCCATCTCACCGAATCTCTGACCACCAAACTGTGCCTTACCGCCGAGAGGCTGCTGTGTTACCAGTGAGTAAGGACCAGTGGATCTGGCGTGGATCTTGTCATCTACCAAGTGGTTCAACTTGAGCATGTACATGATACCAACTGTAGCGCGGTTATCGAAGGGCTCACCTGTACGTCCATCATAAAGAACGGTCTTACCGTCTCTATCAAGGCCAGCCTTCTCCAAAGTCTCGAATACCTCTTCCTCTGTAGCGCCGTCAAATACAGGAGTTGCAATCTTCCAGCCAAGTGTTCTGGCGGCAATACCAAGGTGAACCTCCAAAACCTGACCGATATTCATACGTGAAGGAACGCCCAAGGGGTTCAATACGATCTGCAGAGGTGTACCATCGGGAAGGAAAGGCATATCCTCCTCAGGAAGAACTCTGGATACAACACCCTTGTTACCGTGACGACCAGACATCTTGTCACCAACGGAAAGCTTTCTCTTCTGTGCGATGTATACTCTGACCAGCTCATTTACGCCGGGAGCCAACTCATCGCCGTTCTCTCTCTTAAATGTCTTAACATCAACAATAATTCCGTACTCACCGTGAGGAACTCTGAGAGATGTATCTCTTACGTCTCTGGCCTTCTCACCAAAGATAGCGCGGAGCAACTTCTCCTCTGCGGACAGGTCTGTCTCACCCTTAGGTGTAACCTTACCAACAAGGATATCTCCTGCCTTAACCTCTGCACCGATGCGGATAATACCATTCTCGTCCAGATCCTTAAGGCTGTCCTCACCAACATTGTTAATGTCGCGTGTGATCTCTTCCGGTCCGAGCTTAGTGTCTCTTGCGTCGATCTCGTACTCCTCAATGTGAATAGAGGTGAATACGTCGTTCATTACGATCTTCTCGCTAATAAGGATAGCGTCCTCGTAGTTGTAACCCTCCCAAGACAGGAATCCGATCAGGATGTTCTTACCAAGACCGATTTCTCCGTTGGATGTGGAAGGTCCGTCTGCGAGAACATCGCCCTTCTTAACGATGTCACCCTTCTTAACCAAGATTCTCTGGTTAATGCATGTGCCCTGGTTGGAGCGCAGGTACTTAAGAATATCATAGGAGTGGCTGTGGCCGTCCTGATCTCTAATAATGACCTCTCTGGCGGAAACCTTCTCTACGATACCATCCTGTCTGGCAACTACTACAACGCCGGAGTCAACAGCGGCTCTATGCTCGATACCTGTACCAACAATAGGAGCCTCTGTGCGAATAAGTGGAACTGCCTGACGCTGCATGTTAGAACCCATCAGAGCACGAGTAGCATCGTCATGCTCCAAGAAGGGAATCATAGCTGTAGCTACGGAAACCAGCTGTCTGGGGGAAACATCCATGAGGTCAATCATATCTGCAGAAACCTCAATCAGGGAGTCCTCCATGTGACGAGCCAGCATCTTGGAGTTAACAAAGCGACCGTTCTCATCCAGTGGCTCAGATGCCATGGTGATGTAGTAGCCCTCTTCCTCCTCAGCTGTCATGTATCTGACCTCGTCAGTAACTGTCTGAGTTGCCTTGTCTACAATCCTGTAGGGAGTCTCAATAAATCCATATGGGTTAACCTTGGCATACAGTGCAAGAGAACCGATAAGACCGATGTTGGGACCTTCGGGAGTCTCAATAGGACACATTCTGCCGTAGTGGGAATGGTGAATATCACGAACCTCGAATGTGGCTCTGTCTCTGGATAAACCGCCCTTACCAAGAGCAGAAAGTCTACGCTTATGTGTCAGCTCTGCCAGAGGGTTGGGCTGATCCATGAACTGAGAAAGCTGGGAGCTACCAAAGAACTCCTTAATAGCAGCTGCAACAGGTCTGATATTGATAAGCGCCTGAGGTGTGATGCTTGTAATATCATTTGTTGTCATTCTCTCGCGAACAACTCTCTCCATTCTGGAAAGACCAATGCGGAACTGATTCTGCAGGAGCTCGCCTACAGAACGAACACGTCTATTGCCCAAGTGGTCAATAACGTCAGTTGTGCCAACTTCCTTTGTGAGTCCGATGAAGTAGCTGATAGAGGCAACGATATCCTCCAGAGTAATATGCTTAGGCAGCAGGCGCTCCTTGTTAGCCTTGATAGCAGCCTTGATATCCTCCTCTGTGGTGTTGTTCTCCAGGATCTCCTGCAAAACTGTATAGTTTACACGATCCTTAATCTCGAACTCGGATATATCAAATGTAATGTAATTCTTAATATCAACTGTGTTGTTACCGATTACGCGAACGGTCTGTCCGTTGGAAACGATCTCAACAACATTTACACCGGCATCCTGAATCTCTGTTGCCAGCTCCTTAGTGATAACCTGACCCTGCTCAGCCATAACCTCGCCTGTCTCAGGATTTACGATGGCAGCAGCTGCCTCAAAGCCAGTAATTCTGGTTGCCAAAGACAGCTTCTTGTTGAACTTGAAGCGTCCAAAGTGTGCCAGGTCATATCTCCTGGGATCGTACAGCATATTGGTCAGCAATGTGCGTGCGCTCTCAACAGACTGAAGCTCGCCGGGACGCAGCTTCTTGTAAACCTCAAGAAGTGCCTCGTCCTCAGACTTCTTCTCATCCTTCTGAATAGTAGCAAGGATAACGTCCTCCTGGCCAAAGAGGTTCAGAATCTGCTCATCTGAGCCATAGCCAATGGAACGGATGAATGTTGTCAAAGGCAGTTTACGAGTTCTGTCGATACGTACCCAAACTACATTGTTGGAATCCTGCTCATACTCAAGCCATGCTCCACGGTTAGGGATAATGGTTGTGCTAAACAGAGCCTTACCGTTCTTGTCATATTTCATAGCATAGTAGCATCCGGGGGAACGAACCAGCTGGCTAACGATTACACGCTCTGCGCCGTTGATAATGAATGAACCTGTCTCTGTCATGAGAGGGAAATCACCCATATAAATATCCTGATTCTTAACCTCGCCAGTGACGCGGTTGTTCAGATAAACCTTGCATCTCAAGGGAGCAGCATATGTTGCATCTCTCTCCTTGCACTCTGCAATTGTGTACTTAGCCTCGTCCCTGTCAATTCTGTACTCGCCAAACTCCAGGCTGAGATTGCCTGTAAAGTCAACGATAGGAGAAATGTCCTCGAAAACCTCCTTAAGACCCTTTGTCAAGAACCACTCATAGGATTCTCTCTGGACCTCGATAAGGTTGGGCATCTCAACGACTTCCGGAACTCTGGAAAAACTCATGCGGGTGTTACGCCCATACTGTTGCGGATGTACCATCTAAAATCACCTCATTAGATATTACTTTAAGTATGGATTCCTGCCTCAATACCGTCGCTGACCGACAAAAATGTACCAAAAAGTGCATAGAAAGGCGGATAAATCCACATTAAAGCAATTTTATATTCTAACACTGAAAAACACGGGCTACAAGGGCCGATTCTCCATAATATTGACCAACCTTTGCATACCTGTTTTTGATAAAATGCTGATTTTTTGCAATTCTGCGTGAGAATTTACAATTTGTTCACAAATTACAGGGCAATAAAAAAGGATTGACGCTGAGCCAATCCTTTAAAATCGCGAATATGAGATTCGTTATTACTTAATCTCGCAAGTAGCGCCCTGCTCCTTGAACTTAGCAACAACAGCCTCAGCATCCTCCTTGGAGATGCCCTCCTTAACAGCCTTGGGTGCGCCGTCAACGAGATCCTTAGCCTCCTTAAGGCCAAGACCTGTGAGCTCACGAACAACCTTAATAACTGCGATCTTGTTAGCGCCAACGTCCTTAAGGATAACGTCAAACTCTGTCTTCTCCTCTGCTGCAGGAGCTGCTGCAGCTGCGGGGCCTGCTACTACAGCAGCAGCTGCTGTAACACCAAACTCCTCCTCAATTGCCTTAACAAGCTCGTTAAGCTCAACAACTGTAAGGCCCTTAACTGTCTCGATAATGTTTGTAATCTTCTCAGATGCCATTTTAATTTACCTCCGTAATATAATCTACTGCAGCTTACTCTGCTGCTGCCTCTGCTCCAGCCTCTGCGGGAGCGCCATCTGCCATCTTGTCTGCTACTGCCTTCAGAGCGATTGCAAGTCCTGCAACGATCTGGTTCAGGCCGCCAGCAAGCTTGGAATAAAGAACTTCCTTGGAAGGAATTCTGGAAACCTCTGCAACGCCCTCAGCTGTGAGAACCTGTCCGTCCAGATAACCTGCCTTGCACTCGAATGTGCTAATCTCATCTGCATACTTAGCCAGAACTCTAGCTGGTGCTGTCTCGTCATCGACGCTGATAGCAATAGCTGTAGGTCCGTTAAGATACTCATCAAGGCCTGTAATGCCAGCCTCTTTGAGTGCCAACTTTGTATAAGTGTTCTTAGCAACAAAGTACTCAATGTTGTTCTTGCGAAGCTCGTTTCTCATCTGTGTATCCTTGAGAACTGTAATACCTCTGTAATTACAGAAAACAATGGACTTAGCAGACTTAAGCTTAGAAGCCAACTCGGAAACGATGACCTTCTTTTGTTCAAGAATCTTATTGCTTGCCAATTGATTTACCTCCTGTACAAATTATAAAAATAGCCATCCTATGCCGAGACATAAGATGGCTACACAAATCAATGTTACGCATCAATCTTACCTAAGCTGGCAGATAAATCTTTATGTCCCAGGGACACCAGCCGTCTACGGCAAAAATAACTATTTAATTTTAATAACATCTTGACCTGTTGTCAAGTCCCGTCAAATTACAACTTAAGAGTGTTGATTCTGACGGAGGGTCCCATTGTGGAAGTAACGTAAACGCTCTTCAAATATGTTCCCTTTGCTGCGGAGGGCTTTGCCTTAATAATAGCCTCCATAACTGTCTTAAGGTTCTCTGTGAGCTGCTCATCAGTGAAGGATGCCTTACCAACTACGCAGTGTACGATGTTACCCTTGTCAAGTCTGTACTCAACCTTACCAGCCTTGATCTCGCTAATAGCCTTAGCGATATCCATTGTAACTGTGCCGGACTTGGGGTTGGGCATCAGGCCCTTAGGTCCCAGAACCTTACCGAGACGACCCAACTGGCCCATCATGTTAGGTGTTGCAACGATTACGTCATAATCGAACCATCCACCCTGGATCTTAGCGATCATGTCCTCGGCGCCTACGAAATCTGCACCGGCCTCCTCAGCTTCCTTTGCCTTGTCGTCCTTAGCGATAACCAAAACGGTCTTTGTCTTACCTGTACCGTGGGGCAGTACTACTGAACCACGAACCTGCTGGTCTGCATGTCTGGAGTCAACACCGAGTCTTACGTGAAGCTCGATTGTCTCGTCGAACTTTGCAGTAGCAGTCTTCTTAACTGTTGCAATTGCCTCTGCTGGAGCATACAGATCCTGCTGGTTGAACAAAGCAACTTTAGCGTTATAATTCTTGCCTCTCTTCATTGCTTAATCCTCCCTTAGTCTGCTACTGTGATGCCCATACTACGTGCTGTACCGGCAATCATGCTAATAGCTGCGTCCAGACTGGCTGCGTTCAAGTCAACCATCTTGAGCTCTGCGATCTTCTTAAGATCCTCTCTTGTTACCTGTGCAACCTTTTCCTTGTTGGGCTTACCAGATGCCCTCTCAAGACCTGCGGCCTTCTTCAGCAATACGGGTGCCGGAGGAGTCTTGGTGATGAAGGAGAAAGTTCTGTCTGCGTAAATTGTAATTACTACAGGAATGATGAGGCCTGCGTCCTTAGCAGTTCTCTCATTGAACTCCTTCACGAACTGCATCATGTTTACACCATGCGGTCCAAGAGCTGGTCCTACCGGTGGGGTCATTGCTGCCTTACCGGCTGCGATCTGAAGTTTTACGATGGCGTTTATCTTCTTTGCCATACCCTACCTCCCAGTTTACTTAAATGATTTATTAACTTACTGCTGATCCTTGGAAAGCTGGATCTGCGTAGGTTCAAGGTCAATGGGGGTCTCTCTACCAAACATAGAAATACCCACGGTGATCAGCTTCTTGTCAGAGCTAATCTTCTTAATAACACCCACAAAGTCTGCAAAGGGGCCAGACAGCACGCTAACGTGGTTGCCTACCTCAAAGTTAATCTCTGTGGCTGTGCGGTTCATGCCCATGGTCTCCATCTCCGCAGGAGTCAATGCAACAGGCTCGGACTCAGGTCCTACAAATCCTGTAACACCACGTACATTGCGGACAACATACCATGTCTCGTTGTTCATAATCATATGAACAAGAATATATCCAGGGAAAAGCTTCTTCATAGAAGCCTTGCGCTTGCCATCCTTAATCTCAACAACCTCCTCCATTGGGATTGCGATATCAAAGATAAAGTCCTCCAGATGTCTGTTCTCAATGGCGTTCTCAATACTGGCCTTAACCTTGGCCTCATATCCTGAGTAGGTATGAACTACATACCATTGTGCCTCATCTGGGACCTTGCGCTCAAATTCAATATTGTTCTCAGACACTTTAGTTTCCTCTACTAAATAATACCTTAGCCGAAGATAAGGTTATACAGCTCGGACATGCCGAGATCTACCAACCAAACTACGACGCCTACCAGCAAGCATGCACCAATAACAGCAAGTGTTGCTGTAACAACCTGCTTGGGCTTCATCCATACAACCTTCTTGAGCTCCATTCTGATGTCGCCAAAGAACTTCTTGATGGCCTTACCTGCCTTTACAAACCAATTATCCTTTTTGTTCTTATTCTCGTTGGCCATAGTTACCCCTTAATCCTACAAGGATTACTTTGTCTCCTTGTGGTTTGTGTGCTTCTGGCAGAACTTGCAGTACTTCTTCATTTCGATTCGGTCTGGGTTGTTCTTCTTGTTCTTCATTGTGATGTAATTTCTCTGCTTGCACTCTTCACAAGCCAATGTTACCTTAACTCTCATTTTAAACACTCCTTTATGTAAAAAAGGTAAAAAGATACGCAAAAAAATAACTCATCTGGTGAGCAAAAGTAATCTACCACAAAGGCATACCCCTTGTCAACACTATTTCGTTGCGCTTTTTATATTATTTTCATATATAGTCCGTATACGAATGAGGAGGACAATACGGAGCTAACTTCGGGCACAAACGGTGCAATAGCACTGGCCAGCCACAGGGCAACTCCTAGAGTAATCAAAGCACTCAGGAAACCTCCTGACATGCCCAATATCTGGTCTGCCTGCTTGAGTAACGGGAGCTTTACAACCAATCCCAGCATCCTGAAAATCAGGAAGTATGCCACGCT